>JAOUEZ010000223.1 GCA_029858465.1 Thermoplasmata archaeon
ATAGTGTCACTCTTGGCACTGGGCGGCATCAATATCGCGATCTGGGCGGTCTGGGGCCTGCGCTCATGTAGGAAATAGCCGATTACTTGATCGATCGACGATAGAGTATCAGAACCAGTTGGATTTGACAATATTCCTCCATTGCCAGTCTTTGAAAACTTTTTACCATTTTAATCTTATTGATACCTTTAGACATCCAAGTCTTCGATGAGATTTCTTATTCGATACTGCTTGAGTTATGATTATTTTTTACGCCTTCCGAGATTTGAGTTTTTCTGAGACAACTCAAATAAGGAACATTGCTTTTCCAATTGCGGCTTGGAGGTATCGACGTGCACGCAGTCGAGGTGAGAGATCTCATTAAGAATTATGGATCCTTTAAAGCAGTGAAAGGAATTTCTTTCGATGTCAATGAAGGGGAAATTTTTGGCTTGATTGGCCCGAACGGCGCGGGAAAAACGACAACACTTCGAGTGCTTTCAACTCTGATTCAATTGACCGGAGGATCTGTGAAAATATTTGGCATTGATCTTGTAAAAGATAGCCAAAAAATCAGAGAGATCATCAGCTATCTGCCTGAAGATGCCGGAGCGTACAAACAAATGACTGGCAAAGAATATCTGAAATTTATCGCGCAATTCTTCAAGCGGGGTGACGGACAGGATGCTACTATATCGCGTGGAATCAAAATTGCAAATCTGAAAGATCGGATCGATGACAAAGTAGATACCTACAGCAAAGGAATGGCAAGAAAGCTTCTCGTATCAAGAGCGCTCATGATAGACCCCAAGCTCGCAATTCTTGACGAGCCAACAGCTGGTTTGGATGTTCTGAATTCTCAAGAGATCAGGAAAATAATCAAGGAGACCGCAAGAAAAGGCACGAGCGTGCTCCTATCATCACATAACATGCTTGAAGTCGAGCTAATGTGCGATAGGATTGCCCTTATAAGTGACGGGAAAATCCTTGAGACAGGCTCGCCTTCTGAGCTGAAGACCAAATATGATTCAATCAACATAGAAGAAGTATTCGTGAAGGTGGTCGGATGAGCCAGATTGGAGGAATTATCAAAAAGGAAGTCAAGGAACTGCTCACCCCTTCGACACTCATCCCACTGATAATCTTCGCTCTGATTTTTGCATTGATGGGCAACGTTTTCAAAGGCGCTGATGAATCAATCGGTGATAAGCCGACAATCGGCTTGATCTCGTTTGATGATGATGAGCTAGCAATAATTGTAGAAGATACGCTCAATGAGAATGCAACAATCGTATACAACGGAACATCGATAGATGATGGAATTGAAATCTCAAAGCAAGAGAATGCCCTTGCTTTAATTGTAATCCCGTCGAATTTTACAGAAAATATAATGAACAATAAGTCAGGAATATTAGAAATCTATTGGCTCATGAAAGGTGCTGGCCTAACAGATATGATGCCTTTAGGTGCTGTAGATGCGCTTGTTTCATCTGCGAAGTATGAGATCTCAAGAACGCTCATTGGTGATGAATCGAACATTGACCCGAAAATCGTCCTCAACCCTACAAGCACTTATGACACAGCGATATTCAAGGGCAAGACTCTGCCGGGTCTTTCACCCGGAATCATTACCTCGCAGTTCATGGGCTCAATGTTCGTTGTACCGCTGATCGTCGTAATGGTCATTATCATGGCTGGTAGCATGGTGATTTCCTCGATGGGAATGGAAAAGGAAAATAAGACTCTTGAGACTCTTTTGACACTACCGATAAAAAGAGGAACAATCGTCTTCGGAAAGCTTGTCGGAGCAGCTATCGTTGGTTTAATAGCGGCAATAATCTACATGCTTGGTCTCGGATACTACATGACATCATTTTCATACTCAGGCCCTGTCGATCTGTCAGTATATGGCCTATCACTGGACATGACAGATTATGTATTGGTCGGGATCTCGCTGTTCCTTTCCCTCCTCAGCGCACTTGCTATCTGCATGATCCTCGGTATTTTCACAAAGAACTTCAAGGCGGCTCAGACAATGACTCTGCCCGTGGTCCTGTTGGCGCTCATCCCGATGTTTATTACAATGGCCTCAGATTTCAGCACTCTACCGCTGCCAGGTCAAATTGTAATATTTGCAATTCCATTCTCTCATCCAATGCTCGCAATAAGAGAATTAATGTTCGACAATACGGGGATAGTGATCGCCGGCATTTTGTACCAACTCATTTTCATGACTGCGGCAATGACGATAGCTATTACGCTG
>JAOUEZ010000042.1 GCA_029858465.1 Thermoplasmata archaeon
ATTCATCGATTCCAGATCATTATCACCGAGAATTATCCTTACGAGAAACCTATCGTCAAATGGCAGACGCCGATATTTCATCCGAACATAATGGAGGCTTCCGATGGCGGCTATGTATGCACAAAGCTGCTGGAGAACTGGGATTTCAAATCAACTCTATCTGCATTCATAAACGGCCTCGAGATACTCCTCATGAACCCGAATCCCGAAAATCCGTTTGGGAGCGATTCATGCACGCGCGCCGCAGAATATTTCCGAGAGCACAGGTACTCCCCGCCAATCGTAAGGCTGCCCAAACATGACCCAAAGATCGTCGGAGGTGGCAGAGATAAGAAAGCCAAAGATTGTATCATCAGAAGTAAGGCCGGCGATTGAACGTGATCCGCTACCGAAGGACAGGATAAAGCCGCATGATTGGATCAGCGACGATCTGAAGAGAAGATACGAGCGCAGGCTCTCGGAGAAAGGATTCTTCGAATTATACATCTCGAAGACCGCTGCGGAGAAGATGATCAATCATTCGAAACGATACGGCCGAGTCCGAACCGAAGCTTTGGGATTCATGCTCGGAGATGTCTGCTCATCCGGGCGAAAGCAATTCGTTATGGTAAGGGACATTGTAACAGGTTCGTTGTTGAGTTCGGCCGAGAGCGTCAGATTCGACCGGGAGAGCTATGCAGAGCTTTTCTCCGAGCTGGATTCCTCCGGGTTCGACTATGTGATAGTCGGCTGGTATCATTCCCATCCGGGGTATGGCTGCTTCATGTCAAGGATTGACATCAATACTCAGCTCAGCGCGTTTCACGAGAAATATCATTCCGCAATAGTGATTGATCCGCTTCAGAAGGAAATCGAGGCTTTCCGATTGAAAGGCAGGCAGATAATCTCTCTCGATTTCGCAGTATATTGGCACGATCTCGAGACCCCGTATTCGTCAAACACCATCCAAAGATACAGAGTGGTAAAGAAAAAATGACAAGGCTGTCTGACTCATACCCAAATCGCGTGCCTCTGCCTCATTGTCTGATCCGTCTCTTCCAGCCTCTTCATGAGAATCGTTACAATCGCATCCAACAGGATCCCTGCGGACTGCTCGAATACTGTTCCGAGAGGCGCATACTCGAGTCTCATTTTATCATCCGGCACACTTGACGCAACCGTAATCGCTTCGGAGGCGGCAAGGGCGAGCTTCGAATGAGAATTCGAAGTTATCGCAATCACCTTCGCACCCATCCTTCGTGTTATGTTCGCCGTTTGCACCGCGGACATTGTCTGCCCCGTGTTTGACATTATGATTACGACTGAATCCTTTTCGACCATCGGAGTGTTGCTGTCGCCGATGAAGAATACGTTCAATCCGAGTTGGACGAGCCTGATAGCGAAAGCCTTTGCAATAAGCCCTGACCGGCCTACGCCATAAAGGAAAATCTTTTTCGAAGAGATGATCAGGCTGACCATCTCCTCGATTTTCTTAAATTCCTTTTCGTCCATCTTAAGGCCGGTTCTCATGCTCTTGCAGATATAATCGAGGGCCTTCTCAACATCGTCCTTCACTATCATCCGCCCTTCTTGTTGGTCTTGGTCTCCTTCATGACGCGCTTTGCCAGAAGTCTCTCGAGAATGACCTTCATGTACATTGCATCATGCTCGAGTAAGGGTGATGATGAGATCACGGTGATGTCGTAATCATTGTCCAATATGCAATCCGCAAGGGGCTCGAACCTGAGGTCGCCCTTCTTTATCGGGGTGAGCCTCTTCTCGTTTCCCCCCTCGTGCTCGACGCCGGAAAAGTGAGAGTAGATTGGTCCCCCTTTAGCTAGCGGCTGTATCTTCGAGAGAAGCTTGCCGAAATCCGCGGGCTCGTTCAGGGTACCTCCTTCTCTGGCATGCGCCCTGGCGAAGTTGACGACAGGAGCGACGTTCTTGATGCTCCTTGAGAGGCTGATGACCTCGCTTATGCTTCCGAAGACCTCCTGCCTGCCCGAGTTCTCTATCCCTATCTTCACTGACATTTTGTTCTTCGAAATCCATTTCGAGAGCGAGTCAAGACGCGATTTCACGCGGTTCAAAGCCGTCTTCGGAGTCACGTCCCCGTATAGGCCTATATGCGTGGTGACGATCTCCGCCCTCATCTCGTTGGCTATTATCGCAGCCCAACGTATTGCATCCATGCTCCTGAAGCATATGTCTTCGTTGCTCACGAGGTCCATGTAATAGGGAGTATGGACCGACAGCTTGACGTCCAATTCCTTGGCCATATCCCCCAGTTCGTTCAGCTCGGGATAGCCGTGCGCGACCCCGCAAGCGAGGCTTATCAACATGTCCCCCTTCTTCACCGGCTTGCTCAGGTCGGATACGGGCTCCATCTTTCCCTTCTTATCCCTGAGTATCTCGATGATGAGCTCGTTCTGAATCTCTTTCGGTATCTTGCCGATTTCATCTCCGTCGGCAGGCCTCTCCGCCATATTTGTCCTGAGAAGCTGCACTTCGAGTGCATTCAACCCGAGGTTGTGGACGTCCTCTATGCCGTCCCTTAGAGTCCTACCCTTGCAAGAGAGAGGTATACCTGCAGGACCAAAACGAATCATAAGAGAGCACCATCTCTTGGAAAGACCACCGGGCTATCTCGGTACTTGTATTTAACATTCTTTAATAGTATTTCATTATTATCACGAAAAGGACACCGTTTTTCTCAAGGCCAGTCTTTACGTTTGGCAATATCTCAACACCACCAAAACCTTTTAAAGGGACCTGTCATTAGGTGGCGATGCTTCCGTAGTCAGTCGGAGGAGTCAGACATGGGAAAAAGAATATACAAGACGAATCCCAGCCTTCTGAGCCTCGTCGAGAGGCTCAAGAAGGAGAGCTTCGAGAACAAAGCTCCTGTCTGGCGAGACGTCGCGGACCGCCTTATGAAGCCGAGGCAGAATTGGGCGGAAGTGAACCTGAGCAGGATCGAGCGCTTCGCGGGCGAGGAGGAGACCATAATCGTCCCTGGGAAGCTGCTCGGAGCAGGCGTCATCAGCAAGAAGGTGACGGTTGCCGCATTCAAGTGTTCGGAAGCCGCGAGGGATAAAATCGCCAAGGCAGGCGGCAAGAGCATGTCGATCGACGAGTTGCTCGATAGCAACCCGAAAGGCGCAAATGTCAGGATCATGGGGTGAGAAAGCATGCGAGTAATCGATGCGGACGGCCTCGTGCTCGGAAGGATGTGCTCCACAGTGGCTAAGAACCTGCTGGAGGGCGAGGAAATCACGATAGTCAATGCAGATAAGGTGCTTATATCGGGCAACAGGAAATCCATCATGGAGGAGTACGAGCGGTCGAGGGGTCAGGGCAAAGTGCACAAGGGGCCTTTCTATCCGAGGATGCCCGACAGTATTCTCAAGAGGACAGTCAGCAGGATGATGCAGCACAGGAAGGCCCATGGAAAGGCCGCTATGAGCAGGCTGACTGTACATATCGGCGTACCTCCCGAGTTCAAGGACGCTAAATTCGAGAAGATAGAGACGGCTATGAAGGCGGATCTTAAGAAGTACATGACCCTCGGGGATGTTTCTCGAGAGCTGGGGGCAAAATTCTAGGTGATGTTCAATGAAGGTCGCAGTAGCTAGCGGAAAGAGAAAGATGGCGATTGCCAGGGCGAGCGTCACCGAGGGCAAGGGGCGCATCAAGATAAACTCAAAGCCGATCGAGTTCCACGAGCCCGCGCTCGCGAAGGCGAAGATGATGGAGCCTCTGATAATCGCAGGCGATGCAGCTCAGAAGATGGACATCGAAGTGAACGTCTCCGGAGGCGGGGTCATGGGACAGGCGGATGCCTCGAGAACAGCCATCGCGAAGGCGATCGTGAACTTCACGGGCGATGAGGATCTGAAGAAGAAGTACATAGCATACGACAGATCGCTCCTTGTCTCCGACCCGCGCAGAAAGCTCCCGAAGAAGCCTTTGGGACGCGGCGCGAGGAAGAAGAGGCAGAAATCGTACAGGTGATGTTGAATGATAATACCGGTTAGATGCTTCACCTGCGGTAAAGTGATCGGCGGGGTGTACGAGGAGTTCCTGAGAAGGGTCCAGATGGGCGAGAAGCCTAATGAGGTCATGGACGCGCTCGGGATCGACCGATATTGCTGCCGGAGAATATTCCTTACCCACGTTGAGCTTGTAGACGAGATCGCTCCCTACGGCTGAGCGGGCCCGCCAAAACTCTTTAAGAATATTTGCGGGCCTGTGGGGTAGCTTGGTATCCTTCCAGCTTGGGGTGCTGGTGACTCCGGTTCAAATCCGGACAGGCCCATTTCATTTTACTGGTTAAAATCCAGATAAAATCTTATATCATATGAAAAGAATTTCTGATCCGGAGGAAATAATGGCAGTTGCACGTTTTGGTGGATTAGCAATATTGATCGCAGGGCTTGTATCGATGGTCAGCGTATTGATTTATCTTAATACGCCTCCGAGTAGTTTATTCGTCACTCCGGCCGAGATAACAATGACAGCAACAATCGATTCAATTTTCGCCGTGATAATCATTCTCGGTGGAATTGCCGGGATTCTGAGGAAAATGTTTTTATTGGCCATTGTTGGAGGGTGTGTCGGGCTTCTTGAAGGAATCGGATTCTCCATGTCCGGTCTGTCAATTTTCATTCTTATCCTATCCATCATCGGGATTGTACTTGTTGCTATGGGATACGAGGAGTTTGGATCAGGAAGAAAGAGATCAGTCAGATACAAACAGCAGCCTGCGACACAACAGACGTACAAATTGAAAAATAGTGATGAAGAAGAGAATTACTCAAATGTATTGGTAGAGTATATGACGAAAAAATGAATCAACGATATCTTGAGAATCTCTCGAGAAGATCGCATATCTCGTCAGAAACTTCTTTGGTATAAGTGCCAGTCTTCTCCTCATTTCGCACGAAAACCTTTGCGGAATCGATTGAGACGCGCGAGCTTTTTGCAATCACATTTGCTTCCAAGGTTGATGCAACAGATTTGTCGATCTTGTAATTGCTCATTATCTCCCTAATGCCGTACCTGAATGTCGAAATCCTATTCAGGTTCAGCATCTGTGTCTTATCTCTCGAATTTGGATGCTGAGTCCTTGGTCTTCGATTCGTGCGTCCTTTAAATCTCCCGCGGTTTCTGGCCAAATTGTATCTCCGATGATGCATCCATAAATGTGTTTGCTACTTAAAGGTTGACCGATTACTAATTGAAAAATGAATAATTCCCGCCTTCCCATGAAAACGTAGGAAGGCTTTGAGCAGTTTTTTCAGATTAGCGACAGTGCAGATCTAAAGATCACTTTTCCTCTTCTTCTTCAAGCAGTTCTTTCATTTTCTTTTTCTTCGACATCATCATCCAAATTGTTGCGACCGCAATGCCTGCGATAACGACCACTGCTATGATTATTGGTAATGGATCACCAGTCCCTGGCGCCGAAGATCCAGACCATTTTATATGATAGAACAGTGGCGACTCTCCCCAGAAGTGGTCGATGGCAAGACCTGGATGTTCGGTCCAATTGCCCCAATTTGTCCACTTGTCCTCATTGTATCCAAAGCATGCCTTCGGATATGATGTCACTATCAAGTGTCCCCAGAGATAAGTTATCTTGCAACATTTCTCGACCCAGGTCATCCTTTCATCGTAATCAAAGATTCTCGCTTGCATGTCGTATGCGTGATCATACTCAGCGTCGGTAGTTCCGAACTCGTTCCATCCCCACATGGCGTAAGATGTCGGCACATAGAGCAGATAGTTAGGATCGACATCACCGCTCCAGTAGGTCATCGTGAAGTCGAACTCATAGCTATAAACCACCTGTCCCCAGAGCGCGACATTGACCAGTTTCTCCTTCACAGATATGCCGATGTCCTTCCATAAGCTCATAAGATATTGTCCTATCGCCTTGTCCTCAGGGACCTCCTGTTCGACGGTGTTATAAATTTCCAGTCTCTTGCCAATCGCATCGGCCTCAACGGTAATGATTCCGAGATTCTTCAGTCTGGCCGCAGCCTGCTGGCCAACTACACGGATGTTTTCTTCCGATGTGTTTTGCCAGGTGTATCCCGCAGCGTCGAGTATCTCATTGGCCCGAGTAATATTGTAATCCATTACATGCTTCAAGGTTGCATTGTAAGAATATACGATGTTATCGTCGGCATTGGTCACATTGAAGTAGGATATCTCGTCGTCCCCTGGTTCCCAATACCACTGCGGATAGACAGGCGATATTAGGTGATACCCAGGAGTTCCAAAGCCTTTGAAGACTGCTTGATTGATCAGATTCTTATCTGTCGCGATTGCGGTTGCCCGTTGCACTGCTGGATCTAATCTCATTGGGTGCAATTCTGCAGCCGGGGCATCCTTGTAGACGTTCCAATGCGATATCGTCGTGTAGACTGTGCAGCTGTATGTGGAGACTAGTTTGAGATTTTGCGGAGCGTTCGGATCATCCTGTATTGCGAGGTAATTACCTGGAGTTATCTTAGCCGCATCAAGTCCTCCTGTCCTCAAGTTCAAGATGAGGGTCTGCTGCTCTGAGAAGAATTTCATTATCAGTTTGTCTATTTCTATTGTCCTGTTGAAATATCCTCCCAGGCCTTTCCTGACGCCGTCTTCCATGAAATCGTAGAACGGATTCTTCGCCACAGTAAGAGATTCCTTCTGAATCACTTCCTGCTCGAGCAAGTCGGTCCCCATGAACGGTCCTGTGCCGATGGCTGGAACACCCTTCCATTCGATGGCTATGTATGTACTCGGGCGGCCTTCGAAGACGTGTTTCGGCATCATCGGAATAGAAATGCTCTCTCCCCAAGCAATAGGAATCGGTATTTTCGAATCGAAATCCGCAAAGAACACTCTGACAGTGCTCTCGTTTATCTTTTCCGCGTAGTCGATCCATCTGCTGTATGGCTGATATGCCCAGTATGTGTTGAAGTTCGGTCCGATTTGCATATTGATGGTGAAGACGACATCGTCGGCGCTGAACGGGACGCCGTCGCTCCAAAAGACATTCTCGGTCAGGTTGTACTGCCAGATTGAACCCAATGGCCAGTCAGATGGACTTTGATTGTGTTTCAATTGGCTGAAATCGCTCCCTGAGGCGGCCGCGCTATCGCCGCTCAAGAAATACCACGATTTGGCAAGATTCGGGGTGTATTCGCCGTCCTCATTTGGGAAGATGAGATAATCATATACATATGAGTAGAACAGATAATCAGAATCGTATAGACCGATGTATGGATTTGCGGACGTCACTGACTCCCCCATTCCTATCGTGAATACCCTATCTTCAGGCGCCGCCATCGCGATTCCCGACAAAGCCATTTGAAAAATCGTCAGAAAGAACATTCCGGCGATGAAAACCGATGTGATCGTTCGCAGATGATCTGAGAGACAAATGTTCGATGGCTCTCCGTCTAAGCTGCTGTCAATATCCCCACTTAACTGATCGCTTGAGTCAAGCATCCACATCCTTCCTCCATCTATAGCTGGTTAACTATGAGCAAATCATTATCGATTCTCTCATATTTTATAGGAATCCCTAAAAGTGCCATTTTTCATGTAAAAAGCACTTTCAGCCCTGCTTCTATGAGTACTTATACTTTCATTTCCAAAATTAGAAAAATATGAAATCTATTCAATTTGTAAATGATGCTCCTCAGCAATTTTTTTCTACTTCACGATAGTTGGGTAAGTTGATAAAGGGAAGCCCTCAGAGCTCTCGGCATTGTTCAAGCGAATCGAGATACATATCGCAATAATTGAAAATGCCATGGTCGCCCAGTGTCCTTTTATCATGTGGGGTTATACGATGACTTCATCTTCAAGTTGCGAGGCAAAATATACTGCAAAAAGGAAAAAATCAAAAGCGCATTATGAGCAGGCAAAAAAGCATCTCCCAGCAGGTGTAGAAAGCAACATACGTCTTTTCGAGCCCCATCCTTTCATCGCTAAAGAAGGGAAAGGACCATATCTGTACGACATTGATGGAAACAAACTGATTGATTTCGCGCTCGGCTACGGTCCGCTGATCCTCGGACACAGGAGGCCAGAGGTGATCAAGGCTGTCAAAGAGCAGCTCAATAGAGGCACAATGTTTGGATCGCCCACTTTGAACGCTCTTGAATATGTGAAGCTGATCAAGAAGGCCCTGCCATCCATCGAGTTGTTCAGATTCACCAACACCGGGTCGGAAGCGACCATGTATCCGTTGCGTGTCGCTCGCGCATACACCGGGAAGGAAAAGATTGCAAAGGCTGAAGGATCATATCACGGCGGCTATGATTATATGATGCAGAGCGTCGACATCCCAGATGATGTTATGCAGAAGGGGAAGAAATGCCAACCAGCAGTCACCTGGGGCAAAGGTCTCCCGAAATGCATCTCAGATCTTGCGGTAATTTATCCGTTCAACGAATGGGACGAAACGGAGGAAATCATCCGAAAGAATGCTGACGAGCTTGCAGCTGTAATAATTGAGCCCGTGCATGCGGGCGGGGGATGCGTCATACCTAGAGGAGACTATCTGAAAAGACTTAGGAGACTGACCAAGGAACTCGGAATAGTACTGATTTTTGATGAGGTATTGACTGGATTCCGGCTTGCTTTTGGAGGCGCCCAGGAACGCTTCGACGTAAAGCCTGACATCACAGCAGTTGCAAAAGTAGCCGGAGGCGGTTTTCAGCTTGGAGGGTTCGGTGGTAGCAAGGAAATAATGGAGGAGATACTTCCTAGCGATGAAGGAAATGTCTACCATGGAGGAACTTATAACGCACACGCCGTTTCCGTCGCCGCGGGACTGGCAACATTGAAAATCCTGTCCAAACCCGGCATATATTCTAAAATCGACAGGATCGGTGACATGTTCTTCAACGGGATCATAGATGTCGCAGAGGACAGGAAGGTCGATCTCTGGGTAGAACATGTGGGATCACTTGGACAGATATTCTTCACCGATAAAGAGGTCAGGACCTGGAGAGACGAGCAGGAAACAGACAGAGAGAAATGGGAAAAATGGTTCCTGAATGCGTTAACCGGGGGCATATTCTTCGGAGTTCCGCATCCTGACGGGCACGCATTCACATCATTGGCTCATTCGCAGGAGGACATCAAGCGAGCATTGGAGATAGCCAGTGCCGCGTTCAAGGCAGTTGCTTAAGTCAATTGCCGATGTACAAAATTCGGCAGATTCCCTGCTTCCCCCAATGGAATATTAAAAATCTTTTTATTGAAATGAA
>JAOUEZ010000225.1 GCA_029858465.1 Thermoplasmata archaeon
TCCCATTAGCGCCATGCTGGACATGTTTTGTTGTGTTCTCGAGCGATGCGACGAATTCATAATACGAGCAGACAACGGGGTCTTTATCCGTTGCTGCGACCATTGGCCAGTACAGATCAATCTGCGACAATGCGTCTCCAAGCTTCGCAAGCTGCACGCAGTCGCTGTAAGTTGAATATCTTCTCACGCCCGTGTCAATATCGAAGACTTCGACGGGCTGACCGTCGGTGCAACCGTAGGTTATCTTAGACGGATGCGGCAGATCGTGCTTTCCATCCCTACTTGCCAGTGTGACTTGGCTTGGGGCTTTCTTAATCCATTCCATCAGTTCGCTCTCGGAGAGCCAGACTCTCATTTTCTTCATGTCGACTCTCGAGACGTGCTCCCTGATCATATCAAGGACTGGCGGGCTCTCGACCAGAAACCCTATCTTATCCAATATTTCGACGGTCTTCTCGTGAATCCTCTGCAATGAGTCCTTATTGAATAGTTCGAATACTGCTTTGGCCAATCTGCTCAACCCCCTGGTAGACTGATTCGGTCAGCTCCACGCAGGTAAAAGCCTCCTGATTTATTAACCCTGCAGATTCTTTTCACCAAGATTATTGCTATATTATGCAATATTCCCCCGAAAATCATAGGGATATTCGTCATGATTTGGACATGATTGAAATTTGTAATCAATATTTTTCCGGACATTTTGCTGACTGTCTAGAAATAATAAATTGAAAAGGTTTATTCAGCAGATGGATGCTCTCCGAGTTGGATTGATTCCGATATGTCAACTCATGATTTATGTGATGAGCTGAAAAAATCATTGATAGATTCGCTTGGCGAGACAAAGGTGCTCTGGAAAGATGCGGATCTCGCTTCGTACTCTATGGAATCAAACATCCAAATGATGAGAGCTGTAAAGAAGGACAAATACTCGCCTGATTTTGTAATTCTCCCTACGGACACTCATGATGTCCAGAAAGCCGTCAGAATTGCCGCACAGTACAGAATACCAATTATTTCGAAAGGAGGAGGGTCAAACCTTTGCGGCATGCTTGTCCCATTATCGGGCGGCATCATTTTAGACACCATCAAGATGAACAAAATCTTGGAAGTGAATAAGCCCAACTTGTATGTGACCGTGCAACCTGGAATTACTCTAAAGGAGCTGGAAGAAAATCTTGCAAGACAGGGGCTTGCGCTCAACCAGATACAGGGATCATACAAGGTCGCAACTGTTGGAGGTTCAATTTCAACATCCGGTTTCCCAAGAAAACATGCGAAGTACGGCACAATCGCCGACCGCATCATGTCACTTGAGGTAGTGCTTGCGAACGGAGAAATACTCAGGACCGGGCAAAAGGTGCTTTACACATCGACGGGCTATAGATTGCATCAGCTATTCGTTGGGGCGGAAGGGACCCTGGGAATTATCACTGAGGCCACTATAAGAGTCGAACCGCGTCCCGAACGACAAGAGGCCATAATGGCGTATTACGACAATTTTAAGAGTGCCCTTGATGCGGTAATCAAAATAAAGACCTCGGGCGTGACTTTTGTCAGTGCCGAAGCTTTTACTGTACCGAAAGAATGGTACAACAATACACCAGAAGGAAAAGATGCATTGATAATCGCAGATTTTGAAGGCACCGAGGGAGAGGTGGAGGCGGAAGTTGCCTTTGTTAAAAATATTGTGAACAAGACCGGGGGTGTTTCCGCACCAGCTGAAGATGCTCAGAATTATGTCGACGGTTATCAGATGATATGGTGTGGGACTCGTGCAATGGAGGATATAGAAGGTGATGTCATTTGTCCATATATTCCGATAGAAAATCTAATCGAATTCTATGATAAGCTCTGGGACGAGATCATGTCGAAATACGGTATCGTCCCATCATCGAGAGGTGAGAGATGCGGCCTTGACTGTGGGCGCTACGAGATGGCATATGCGACATTCAAATTGCCTGAGCTCAACGAGAATCCTGAGTATTATGAAAAGGCTAAATTAGAAATCGCTGAGCTCGTTACTTCTCTGGGTGGCTCGGTTGCAGCATGCATGGGTGTTGGAGTGAAGTACAGAGATTTTCTGAAATTGGAATTCTCCGAGGTTGCTTTGGACACAATGAGAAAAATCAAGGCGGTCTTGGATCCCGACAATATCATGAATCCGGGGAAAAAGATACCAAATAAATAGAAAAATGAAAAATTTTATTTCTTATTTCCCAGACT
>JAOUEZ010000224.1 GCA_029858465.1 Thermoplasmata archaeon
GTCGACAGAATAGCTTGCCGCGGGATCGCAAGGTTCTTCGGTTGAAGCGGAATGTGAATTCATCAAGATAGTAATCGAGATGCTCGTGACTCACCGCCCCTTGAAGTGTGCCCAACAGCCAACGCTTGAGGATACCAGCCGTCTTATGACAGAACGGCAGCAAGTCACCTCCTACGTCCGCCCCTTGTCGAACGAGCTCGTGAGTATACCCAAACCGGCTCAGCTGATTGTATCCCTGCCACCTATCCGTGCGGACCACGGAGCCCGGCTCGACGGATTGCTGCACTGCAGTTTCGAGACTCGCTGCGGACGCATCGGGAATTCGCCGAAGTCGAACCCGACCGATTCGAGTGCCATCTACTTGCGCAGCGATCAGAATTGATGTGGTCAAGCAATAATGGACACTTTTGTTAAGCAGCCTTTCTGAACATCTTCATTCTCTCGAATTCCATGGGACTCATATAGCCCAGATAGGAATGACGTCTCTTGCTGTTGTAAAATATCTCAATGTAGTCAACGATGTCTCTTCGGGCCTCTTCCCTGGTTTGATAGGAGCCTGTCCCGCAAACATTTATGGCGCTCCGCCCCGGATTGTGCTAAAATTGCTTTAATTTCAACGCTATATTCGACTTTGGGGAGGTTTTTGGGTGCATTTCAACTTTCGTCCCTACAATCCCAAACAGGGCTATCTCCTGCCACCATCTCTGGATGACTGGTTACCGGAGAACCACTTGGTGAGATTCATTTCTGATGCTGTTGATTCCATGGATCTCAGAAAATTTTATCGTTTCTATCGGGCAAACGGCCAGGGTAGCGCCGCATACCATCCGGTGATGATGGTGAAGGTTCTCTTGTATGCGTACTGCGTGGGGATGCCTTCGAGCCGGAAGATTGCGAAGGGGCTGGTGGATGATGTGGCACTCCGCTGGCTGGCTGCCGGGAATACGCCTGACTTTCGGACGATTTCTGAGTTTCGTCGTCAGCACTCGAAGATGCTGGAGTCTCTTTTCATGCAGGTGTTATTGCTGTGCGGTCGTGCCGGTTTGGCCAAGGTTGGTATTGTTGCGTTGGACGGGACGAAGGTCCGTGCGAATGCCTCGTTGGCGAAGAACAGGAAGTATAGCCGTCTGGCTTCTGAGGAAAAGGAGCTTCTCCAGACGGTGGAGCGTCTGCTTCGAGAGGCTCAAGAGGTAGATGAGCAGGAAGACGGGATATACGGCAGTCGCCATGGTGACGAGCTTCCAGAGGAGCTTGCCACTGTGAAGAAGAGGCTTCGGAAGATTCTGGAAGCGAAGGCACAACTTGAGGCCGAGGCAAAGGCCCGTGAATTGGAGCAGAAGGAGAAGATCGAGGCCCGTTCTCGCGAGGAAGAGGAGACGGGGAAGAAGAAGCGAGGCCGGAAGCCGAAAGATCCTGATGAATCCGTGGATGATTCGGCAAAGGCGAATATCACGGATCCGGAGAGCAGGATACAGAAGACACGGCATGGACACATCCAGGGGTACAATGCTCAGGCGATGGTGAGCGAGGATCAGATCGTTGTCGCGTGTGATGTGGTTCAGGATGCGAACGATTTTCATCAGCTGGTTCCGATGGTGGAGTCGACGAAGGACAATCTCAAGAACATCGACGAGGAATGCGGACTTGTTTTAGCGGATGCGGGCTATTGCAGTGAAGAGAACCTGGAATATCTCTCGGAGCCGGAAAGCCCGAATGCCCTGGTAGCGACGAAGAAAGATCACAAGCAGCGAAATGATACGGAACCCCCGCCGCGTGGTCGCATACCCAAGGATTCCGGATTGAGGGATCTGATGGACCGCAAGCTCAGGACAACGGTTGGGCGGGCTCTTTACGGCATGCGGTCCTATATCGTTGAGCCGGTCTTTGGCCAGATGAAGGCATGCCGGAATCTGAAACGATTTCTGCTTCGTGGTCTTGAGAAAGTGAAGGGTGAGTTCTCTCTTTGGTGTATTACGCACAACTTATTGAAATTATATAGAAACAATGCTCAGATGGTACGAAATTAGCGAGGATGGGGAAACAAAAGCAAAAAAGCGAAGGTTATGAACAACGATTGGGGCTCAATGCCAAGAATGAACGGCATTTCTTCCTGCTGAAATCCCGCTAGGTCAGATACCGATATGAATCTCGTCATTCCCTCAAAAATACCTCAGCGATGGAATTACACTTTGCGGGACAGGCTCTTATATCCTCCGCATTGTT
>JAOUEZ010000226.1 GCA_029858465.1 Thermoplasmata archaeon
GCATTATCAGCAATGAGAGCGAATCTGCAGAAAGTATACACCGAGAAAGCCTTCCGACAGATGATTTCTCTCGCCGAGCGGTTCGAGAAAGGGATTTCCAAAATCATCGAAAGATATGAATTGCCTTGGCATGTCACTCGGCTTGGAATCAGGATAGACTATCATTTCATGCCGAGAGCCCCAAGGAATGGAGCCGAGGCTGAAGCTGCAAGAGATCCGCAATTGGACAAGCTATTGCATCTAATGTTGCTCAATAGAGGCATACTTATCACGCCCTTCCACAGCATGTCGTTGATTTCTCCTTATACAATAAGGAAAAATGTGGATTTCCACACTAAAATTTTTGAGGAATGCGTCAGAGGATTAATTTGAAAATTGTGCTGCATGTGTAAATCTATCTGATAACAAATAAAATGAAAGGAGAAGGGACAGGGGCTTTCTGTCCCCTGCCTCTCAAGGCTGGAAATTGTTTTATTGTGTAGGTGGCATAGGTGCCGGTGTTTGAGTGACCGCTGGTTCTTTTTTCTGTCCGAGTACCATTACTGAGCCAACAATTAGCATAATTGCTCCAATTATGCAAATATACGTCCCAAATCCCGTTGTCACAACATCTTCTACGCCGCCGTATCCGGCCAACTCCGCAATCCATGTCACCAATATCAATCCGAACATGGCAAGTAACACTGCAAGCACTCCGAATACTATTCCAACGATGCCGGGTCCTTTGCCGCCTATAACGCACATTATAAGACCAATCACGCCGAAAATGATTAGTGGGATCCCAATCAAATTTGCGCCCATGGTCAGCCCGTTGACGTCAACATTCAATGATTCCGTTGAGACGCTTATCCAAGGTAGCATCGTTCCGATAATCAAAAGCAGCCCGCCGACAATTCCGATTAAATTTCCCGTGCTCATTTTCATTTGTGCATCCCTCTGCCATCCCACATTACTGGGTGGTTGATGGCAAATGGATTTACTATGATATATAAATATCCATTATATTCACTGGTATTAAAAGAATATAGATAAATTCCGATCTTGACGAATTATGAGATATTGACCGGACTCTTCTTCATTGCATCGTAGCAGTAGATTCTCTCCCATACGACCCTTGCTATTATGCTCGAGAGGAGTTCGAGTCGCACTATCGTATCCTTCCCGGGGATCTTGCCATTCTTAGGTCCTGCAAGTTCCAGCCATCCGATGAGTTCCTCCTTCCCGCCGTACATGTAAATGTCAATATAGTCCCCTTCCAAGAATTCATCCATTGACTGCCTGGTTTTTTTCAGAAATCCAGGGCGGTTGTATGCTTTTTGCTCAACTTCGAGAGACGCGGTCATAACGAACTCGGTGTGCCTACCTATTTTTACATCCGGAAACTTCACATGATCAACCATATCTTCTGAAGTGTAAGTTATTTTCTTGAGCGCTTCCTGAGTAGCTGGCATGAATCCGTAAGTCACCGCATATTTGTATAGTGCGTCTCGATTATCCTTCAGGCCGATTGCGACTTCCTTGAATTCGAAAGTCCGGCTTATCATCATCGCGGCATCGAGTAGAAAGGATGCAATTGAACTTGTCTGATGTTTTGAGATGAGATCCTCGATTGCATCGATTATCCTATGTTCCTCGGTCTTCTCAGTATCTGCAAGAAACCGCTCCTTTAGAAATTCCTCAAATCTGTCCTGATTGATATCGTCGCCGTCCAATTTCCCCACTATGATATCGTAGGACTTGTCATGAATATCAATCTTTGTCTCCGCTCATTTGATTTGTAATCGGCTCTTTCCCTAGCTGGGTATTCTCAATGAATGCCAGTTGCCATTATCAATATTGAATTTCAAGGTTGTTTGGGATTTAAAATAAATATCATAAATGCATTGAGGCAAAAATGAAGATGTCGGAAAATACGATTCTCAGGCTATTGGCTCCATAGGGGATTGCAAAATGGAGGAAAGGTTGATTGGTCCTCATGAGGTCGCAGGCAAACTCAGACATGATTATCTGAGTTCTATTGATTACCCTGATTGCAGGCTGCTCGATGCCTTGGAGAGGGTCCTCAGTAAGCTTCATGGAAAATCCTTCAGAGTCAGGGATTTTCTTCAAGATACGGCTCAATTGATATACATGCAGTTGAACATCAATAGCCTCAGCATTGGATTGAAAGATTTGGATGGAGATAAATTCCGATATCATGCTTTTGCCGGTCTAAGACCAG
>JAOUEZ010000043.1 GCA_029858465.1 Thermoplasmata archaeon
TCAGACCCAAAGTCAGAGTGAATATTGCGATCGATGCAAGCTTGGACAAGATCGACGAGGTTGCAAAGAAGCTTCTCTCGCGTCCAGAACTTTGTTCCCTGTACAGGTCTATCGGGAAATACAACCTTGTCTGCGAAATTCTAATGGACGATATGACATCAATACAGGACCTCGTGGATGAACTTTCGAACACTCAGGGTGTGAACAAGATCGATTCGATGATCACGACCTCGCCATTGAAGGTCTGCCCTTGGTACGGCATATAAACCCTGCTTGGCAAAATCTAAAGTAGCACTCCCCTTTTTCAGCCCTGATATTATGCATTTGATATTGCTCGGCCCTCCGAGCGCAGGGAAGGGCACCCAGGCCTCAATGCTTGCACAGAAGTTTGGGCTACTCCATCTCGCGACTGGCGATCTCCTCAGAGAGTCGGTCGCCGCCGGGACCTCCCTGGGCCGGAAGGCTAAGAAGTTCATGGATTCCGGGGCGCTTGTACCCGATGCGATAGTATTAGGATTGCTAGAGAGAAAGATGAAATCCACGTCCCAACCTAAGGGCTTCATCCTTGATGGTTTCCCCAGATCGATCGAGCAGGCGAAGACGCTCGATGAGATAACAGATATCGACCTCGTGTTGTGCATCGACGTCGATTATGCCAAATTAGTCGAAAGGGCAACAGGAAGGAGAATCTGCAAGAACTGCGGAGCGGTATATCATCTCAAGTTCAACCCGCCGAGGAATCCCGGCAGATGCGACAGGGACGGTGGAGAGCTATATCTGAGAAATGATGACAATGAGGCGGTTATTCGTAAGCGATTGACGACCTATGAGCAGCAGACCAGACCCGTGATCCAATACTACGAGAGCCGAAAGAAACTGAGGTACATCGACGGAGACGGGCGGATTGAGGATGTCAGGAAGCGACTTCTCGACGCCATCGTTGATTATTGGCCGGACTTGAAAAGCGCTGCCGAGGCTCCTGTTTATCCACCTAAGGCATACGCTCAGGAGAGTAGGGAAGCGCCCATCGCCCAGCCGTCATCCAAACCGGATTACGCGAAAGCTCAGGGCAGCAGGAAGAAGCGCGGAAAAGGTCGGCGTGGCAAGGGCGGCCGGAACCAATTCAAGAAATTCAGGCCGAGGAAACCGAGGAGAGATGAACAGAGATAATTCTGATTCTTTCCTATCAGCTTAAATATCTGCATCCTGAATTATTACTTCCAAACAGCCCCGTAGTGTAGCGGTCAATCATGCGAGACTCTGGATCTTGCGACGGAGGTTCGAATCCTCCCGGGGCTATTTCCCAAAGAAAAGATGGTAATTTAATAATTGATTATCTGAGGGCAAATTTAATTATTGAATCGGTATAACCAATTTGAACGCTATGAGTAATCCTGCCTCAATGCGCACCGCTATCGAGATGCGCGTCAAGAAAGAGTATGCCCAAACGCAGCTCAATGAGGACAACAAGATCATCGACGGGATTCAGAAATTCATACTTATGGCTCAGCAGCACCAGTCTTTGCGCCCCGTTCTGAAGGACGCCGCCATCACAATATTCCGCCTATTTCCGTTCAAGGAGATAACCATCGGCTTGAAGAGCCCGAAGGACGGATTATACAGGTACGAGGAGATATTGGGGCATTCGAAGAGTGCGGAGCAGGCTCACCGATCTCTCGCATATACGTATGAAGAATTCTTTGATTCGAAGGATTATCCGGCAATTAGGCTGAGCAAGTACACCGAATTCGCATTGCTGGAAGAGCAGCCTTTTTTGGAGAACGAGAAGGACACATATAACCGGCCAATCATGCTCACAGGGGTAAGGAAAACCGTCTACAATTTCGTAGAAGGCGATTATTTCGATATCTACATGTACAGCCCGTCGGACGAGATGATCGGATGGATCGAACTCGGGGCGACAAAAGATGGCAATATACCCTCGATGATCACGATAAAATGGCTGGAATTTTTCGCATCTATACTGTCCCTGCTGGTGCAGAAGCATTCCTACTGATGTCGATGATTGATTCTAAGTAAGTTGCATTGCTCTCTTTTTCTTCTATTCAGCCGCTCTTCTGGGCTTCCTCTTTTGTCTCCTTATTCTTAACGAAGAATGGAATTATCCCAGCGACAATCGCAAGTATTGGGCCGATCAGGAATCCGGCGAGCATAAATATCGCTATCGGTCCCAGGACGATAAGAAGCACTCTCGTGGGCACTCTGATTTTCACCTGTTCTTTCTGTGCGAGCGTGAACATGTAGACTCCGATGAGTATCGGGACAATCGCGAACATCAGGCTTATGATGACCTCTGAGCCGAGCGGAGCATATGTGAGCGCATTTGCTATCTGAAACAGCACGCTCGCGCCCCAGCTGAGAATGAGAAGACCTGCTATGCCGATCATCCATTGCACAAGAGTCTTCGGCGGCTTCCCCTTGATCGCCCTCCAGTACAGTCCGAAGGTGCCCAGCACAAGCACGAACAATATCGGCGCGAGGACATAGAAGATATTCTGCCCGGTCCACTCGTAGATCGAGATCAGGACGAACGGCAAAAACATCCATTCGTCGATGTTGAATGATTCGACGTATCCGACGGCAAGACCGTAATTGCCGCCGATCGACTCGCTGAAGACCACGATGTGATAATCCCCACTCGCTGGAGCTTCGATGTCCAATTCGGCAACCTCGTAGAATCCGCTCGGACTGAACGGCTCATAGGTCGCGTTCTCTGGCTGGGTCCCATTTATTACTATCACCCCGATGCCAGATTCCTCCTCAATCTCGATCCATGCCGGGGGAACGCTTTGGTTCGTGATCCCCGGACCCATCAGAATGACGTTGGGCACGAAACCGGATTCCTTCGAGCCTGCGGCGGTGATCAGGCTCAGGTAGATCCTCTCCCCTTCGCCGATGTCGAAAATGTAGTATTCCGCATCTCCTCCCGAATCAAGGCTCGAATAGATTGCCCAGGATTTCGCTGGATCGGGGATGTAGGCCGCATCCTCAAGCGTTGATGCGTCGCCCTTTCCTAACGGAGCGTGTGCGACCGCTGCTGGTATGATCATCAAAGAAATCGCGAGCATGATTACTACTGTGAGAACTCCCCCTCGCCTCATGAGTAAAAAGATTGTCTCCCTGGTTTAAAAATGCTTCCGAAAGCGAGGGTTCTACATTTTTTCCTTTACTTTCTTCTCTTGAGCATGTATGTGCTTAGCAACAGCATGACTAGCGCGAACAATATCAGCACTGTGACCTGTATCCAGACCTCCTCGATGCCCCATCCTCTCACCATTACCGACCTGCATCCGTCGACAGCATAGGTCAACGGGATGAAGTACGAGACGGGCCTGAGCAGCTCGGGAATCGCCTCCAAGGGCCAGAATATCCCGGCGAGGAGTATCGAAGGGATGAAGACGATAGGGACGAACTGGACCGCCTGGAGCTCGTTCTTCGCGATCGACGATAACATCAGCCCCATCCCCATGCTGCCAACCCCCAGCAGATATATGATTAGGAGCGCGAGAAGCACCGATCCGACTATCTGGATATTGAACAGCAAAATGCCTGTCAGGAGGATAACCGTCGATTGGGCGAGAGCCAATATTCCGAAGGACAGAGCGTATCCCGCAACGATCTCACCCTCTGTGACAGGGGTCGTCAACAATCTCTCGAGCGTGAAACTCGATCTCTCCCTGACGAAAGTGACGATGGTGAGCATGAACGTGACAAGCAGTCCCGCGAGCCCCATTATTCCCGGGGCGAAGAAATCTATGAATTTCGTGTCCTCTCCGTAGATCATCTCGGTCTCAAGTATCACGGGCGGCGTGAGATGATATTTCAAGATCAGCAACAGCTGCAGATCCTTCGTCAATTCCCCGGTCACGGCAGCCCCGACATTCGGGTTGGTTCGATCGAGGTACAACGTGAAGCCGCTCGGGACGAACGGCTGTCCCTGTCTCAGAGACCCGATGTTCATTATCGCGTCACTCGTGAAATTCTCCTCAAATATTATCGCAGCCCAGATCTCCGCATTTCTGACCCTCTCTATCGATTTGTTCACCGGGTCGATCGAGATGTCCTCCGATGTGTAAATGTCGACTATCTTGAAGGTCTCACTATCGTTAAGTTCGGAAATTATCGACCAGGAGAACGACTCATTCATGAACCCCTCATCGAGATTGACGATGACGACAGAGATGTTCTTGACATCTCCTCCGAAAGTGTATCCGAATATGAGCATCATCATGAGGGGGACCACGAAGATGAACGCGGCCGTCCGCCTGTCGTGCCTGAGTGATCTGAAATTCTTCCTCGCGATCGCGATCACCCTGCTGATCTTCATCACATCACCCCCCTTGAAAAGACGAGGAATGCGTCCTCGAGATTTTTCGTCGAGCTCTTCTCGATCAAGCCCTTCGGGGATCCCTGTGCTATCAGGCGACCCGCCCTCATCATGCCGATGACATCGCAGCGCATGGCCTCGTCCATATAGTGAGTCGTCATGACGACCGTCTTGCCGGATTCCTTCAACTTGCGGAAATATCCCCAGAAGCCGACCCTAAGCTCGGGATCGACGCCGACGGTCGGCTCGTCCAGAAACAGTATCTCAGGATCATGGATGAGCGTGCATGCGAGAGAGAGCCTGTGTCTCATTCCACCGCTCAACTGCGAAACGAGGCTGTCCGCCCTCTCCTCGAGCCCGACGACTTTGAGCAGTTCTTCTTCTCTTTTTTCGAAGATTTCCTTGTCGACTGAATACAATTCCGAGAACAGCTGCAGGTTCTCGTGCACGCTCATGTCGAAATATACGGCCATATCCTGGGGCATGTAGCCGATGCATGGCAGTTTGTCCTTTATCGGCACAGCCTCTCCAAGTATAGTTGCTCGGCCAGCTGTCGGCCTGAGGAGTCCCATCAGCATCTTGATCGTCGTGGTTTTCCCCGAGCCGTTCGGGCCAATCAGTCCATAGGTGACGCCCTTTCTAATCCTCAAATTGAAATCGTTGACCGCGACAAGGCCATCGAACTCCTTACGCAATTTCTCAATTGTTATCGCATAGTCCTCGGGCTCATACCGTTTGGCCTTCTTCGACGGTCTCCGCATCATTCGGTCCCAGCCTCCTCTCTGATCCTCACTCCGTCCAGAAATATTGAAACGAATCCCCTGATCATTCTCTCCTCCTCTTCATCGCTGACCCTGTTGACATCGAAGAGATCGTTCATTAGAAAATACGACTGAATCATGCCTACCAGCGCTCGAGATGCGATCTTGGGATCCATCTTCTTGATCGCCCCTGCTGACATCAATCCATTGAAAACCTCGCTCGCCATCCCCATTCCGCGCTTCGCAACAGCCTCGCTGAATATCTTTCGCGTGTCAGGCATCTTCCATGCGTCTGAGAACATGACCCTCAGCATCTGCTTGTTCGACCTTAGGGTTCGGAGAACGGTCGTTGCGTTCTGATACAGGAGATTGTCTACAGTGCCTGTCGGCAGACGCACTATTGATTCTCTAATGATCGGCAAAGGAAATCTCTCCTCGAACACCGCGAGGAATAGCGACTTTTTCGAGCCGAATTTTCTGAACAACGTGACCTCATTCACCTTCGCCTTCGAAGCGATCTCCCTCGTCGTCGCTCCGGTATATCCCCTTCTCCCGAATACATCCAAGGCTGCATCGAGAATCTTTTCCCTTGTGCGGTCGTTCTCTCCGCTCTGGTTAGAAGGCTTAGCTGTCATCATGTGCAAGTAAGCACTTGCATACTAATTATCCTTTGCATCTCATGAGTAATATCGTGTGTTGATGGTCTAATAATATAGTAATATCATACCCTAATCTCCAAAAAGGCGGGGGGAAGAGAAATCGCGAGCCTTACTCCGATGATGCAGCAGTATTTCAGGATAAAAGAAGAGAATCCTGATTGCCTTCTCATGTTCCGCCTTGGGGATTTCTACGAGATGTTCGGGGAGGATGCCGAGATAGGCTCCCGTCTAATGGACATAGTCCTCACCTCGAGGGAATACACCCGAGGGAAAAGGATTCCGATGTGCGGTGTCCCCCATCACGCACTTGCCTCATATCTGTCGAAGCTTATCGATGCGGGCTACAAAGTTGCAATCTGCGATCAGGTGGAGGACCCAAAGCTCTCGAAGGGGCTTGTCAAGAGGGAAGTGACCCGAATTATCACCCCGGGAACCTTGGTCGAGGACACGCTGCTCGAATCGGGACGGAGCAATTATCTCGCGTCGATCTCGGTCGGAAAAAACGTCGTGGGAATCTCCTTCATTGACATGTCCAGCGGGGAGATATCAGCAACCGATTTCCCACGCGCCGAGGATCCTCAAGACATTCTCTCGGAGCTGTCGAGGCGTTCGCCTAAAGAAATACTGTTATCAGAGGAACTTCGTGATGGCGAACTGCACAGAAGGCTGAATGAATCCGGCTTCGGAATCACATTTCTCCCAGAATTCGCCTTTCTTGATGATAGGGCGGATTCCGCTATCAAAAGGGTTTTCAAGATTGCATCTCTCGAATCTGTCGGATTGAGCGGAAAGCCGGATGCAGCGGCATCAATAGCCGCCTCGCTCAGTTATCTCGAGAAGACTCAGAAGAGGTCCTTGGCATTTCTCGGGCGTCCAAGGTTCTTCTCGGCCAGCGAGTCGATGCTCCTGGATGTCTCGACGGTGAGAAATCTCGAGCTCGTCGAAAACATCCGGACGAGGGACAGCAAAGGAACGTTGTTCGAGGTATTGGACCACACGAAGACGCCGATGGGCAGGAGGCTGCTCAGAAAATGGATTCTCCAACCTCAATTGGACGCAACAGTCATTTGTCATCGTCTCGATGCAGTGCAGGAGCTTTTTGATCGGTTCGAAAAACGCCAAATAATAATCGAAATCCTCGGAAATATGAGGGACATCGAGAGGACGATCACGAGGATAGCCTACGGAAACGCAAATGCAAGGGATCTGCTCGCGCTCGCAAGCTCATTAAAATCAATCCCCGAACTCCGCGATACTTTGGCCGACATAAGAGCGAAAAGGTTGATTCCGCTTCGAGACAAGCTGGAGGATCTCAGAGAGCAGGCAGAATTGATTGACAGATCGATCAGAGACGACGCTCCCGCTCTGACGAATCAAGGAGGGATGATAAAGACCGGTTTCGATGCTCGGCTCGACACCCTCAACTCATCGATACGAGACAGCAGGGATTGGATATCGTCTCTTGAGCCCAGGGAGAAGCAACGGACGAGGATCAAGTCGCTCAAGGTCGGGTACAACAAGGTCTTCGGGTATTACATCGAGGTCTCGAAGACGAACCTGCAGCTTGTGCCGCAGGATTATGTCAGGAAACAGACGCTCGTCAATTGCGAGCGCTTCATCACCCCTGAGTTGGAGGAGAAGGAGCGCTTCGTGCTCAGTGCCGAAGAGAAGATACAGGCGATGGAATCTGAGATACTCGGGAAGATATGCTCCAAGATAGCGGAGAGCACAGAGAGCATCAGGAAGACTTCCGAGGCTATCGCGGAGATAGATGTTCTGACATCCTTTTCGACCGCGGCATCTCTGTACGGCTATGTCCGTCCCAATGTAGGCGACGGCGCCAAAATCTCCATTGTCGAGGGGAGACATCCCGTTGTGGAGCGACTCATGCCAGGCCAGTATGTTCCAAACGATGCTTTTGTGAATGATGACGACAGGCGGTTCGTGATACTTACAGGGCCAAACATGGCGGGAAAATCGACGTTCATGCGGCAGGCAGCACTGATAGTGCTCATGGCACAGGTCGGGAGCTTCGTGCCGGCGAAAAGCGCAGATATCGGCATAGTCGACAGGATATTCACAAGGGTGGGGGCGTTCGATGATCTTGTCAGAGGACAGTCGACCTTCATGGTCGAAATGATCGAGATTGCAACATTCTCAATTCCGCAACGAAAAGAAGCCTGATTCTGTTGGATGAGATGGGCAGAGGAACAAGCACGTTCGACGGGCTCAGCATAGCCTGGGCCGTGACCGAATACATCTCCGACCCGAGAAAGCTCGGTGCGAAGACGATATTCGCGACGCACTATCATCAGTTGACAGACCTCGCCGAGTTCCTCGACGGCGTTGTGAATCAATGTATGGCCGTGCGGGAAGTCGGCAAGGATATCGTGTTCCTTAGGAAGGTCATAGACGGACGGTCCGACAGGAGCTATGGAATTCATGTTGCCAGGCTTGCCGGCATCCCGGAGGCTGTCCTTGACCGATCAGAGGAGGTACTGGAGAAAATCGAACAGGAGAACGAGCTCGAGGTCAAGAGGAGCGCCTCAAAGGTTACTCAAATGACACTCTTCGGCGGCGAGGCGGAGAATAAAGTGTGCAAAAGGCTCAAGTCAATCGACGCGCGCGAAATGTCTCCGGAAGAAGCGAAGAAGAAATTGATCGCCCTCCAAAAGATTGCAAAAGGGGCTCAAGATGGGAAGGATTAAAGTTTTGGATCAGCAGACGGTGAACGAGATCGCTGCCGGTGAGGTCGTCGAAAGACCAGCCTCCGTAGTCAAAGAACTGATCGAGAATTCGATCGATGCGGGAGCGAGAAGAATAGAGATAAGGATCGAACAGGGCGGGACGAAGAAGATCGAGGTCATCGATGACGGCGAGGGAATGAGCCGTGAGGACGCTCTCCTGGCGGTGAACCAGCACTCGACAAGCAAATTGTTCAAAATCGGCGATCTGTCAAGATTGTCCACATACGGCTTCCGAGGAGAGGCGCTTGCTTCGATAGGGTCCGTCTCGAAGCTTACCATAAGGACGAAGAGAAACGACGAAGCCGTCGGCACACTGGTAATCGTCGATTTCGGAGCACCTCCTGAGGTTTCCGATACAGGTGCTCCCACGGGCACGACTGTCATCGTAGAAGATTTATTCTCAAACGTTCCCGCAAGAAAAAAGAACCTCCCCTCTCAGCAAACAGAGCTTGCACATACCGAAAGCATTGTGACGAAATATGCGATAGCCTGGCCCGAGGTGTCTTTCGACCTCGTATCGAACGGAAAGCAGATGCTGAGCTTCAGAGGGCCGGACAGATCATCGAGGATTCTCGAGCTCGTCGGCCCAAGGGCGGCTAAGAGATTGATCGACTTTTCCAAAGAGGAGGGGCAACT
>JAOUEZ010000227.1 GCA_029858465.1 Thermoplasmata archaeon
GCGGACAAACGTTCATAGACGCATTCAAAAATGTCATTAAAGTCGGAACGAAGAGCGGTGTAGAGGGGCATCCAATCGATATCCTTGTACCGATTGCGAGTATGTCGAAATCGGACATCGTAAAGAAGGGCATGGAGCTCGGAGTTCCGTTCAAATTGACCTGGAGCTGCTACAAGGGAGGAGGCAAGCCCTGCGGTAAGTGCGAGTCGTGCATGCTGAGGAAGAAGGGATTCGCACAGGCAGGCGTCGAGGACCCTGCGCTTGTCGAGGAGCCTCCGAAGGCGCGGAAGAAGTGAACCGATCGGGGATTATCGCAGATGCTGAAGGTTCATTCGATATTCAAATCGATTCAGGGAGAAGGCCTGCTCACAGGCCTTCCGACGGTTTTTGTCAGGCTCGTAGGCTGCCCGCTGAGGTGCAAATGGTGCGACACGGTCGACGCGAGATCGAGTGCGGGCAAGAAAATGTCGATAGACGATGTCGTCAAAGAGATCGCGGACTCGAAACTCAGATACGTCTGCATCACCGGAGGAGAACCTCTCGCCCAGGATGAAACGATAACCCTGATGAACAGGCTTATGGATCAGGGATACTTCATACAGCTGGAGACCTCGGGAGCGTTGAACCTTGAGGAGGTCCCATGCTCGGAGAATGTAATGATCAGCATGGACATCAAATGCCCTTCTTCCGGAGAGCATGAGAAGATGGATTTCTCAAACATAGAGCTCCTTTCTCAATTCGATCAACTCAAATTCGTCATCGCTAACAACACGGATTATGAATATGCGAAGAAGATCATGAGAGACAACGAGATCAACGCATCTATAATTATGACGCCTGTCGGAGGTATCGACCTCAAAGAATTGGCGGAACATGTCCTGAAGGACAGGCTCCAGGTGCGCGTGATGCCTCAGCTGCACAAGCTCATCTGGGGCGATGAGAGCGACAGATAGATCAGACTATCCTTTTTGTCAATTCCATCGGGAAATACATCGTCCTGTTCGGATAGCCATCGACTTTTACTGCAATTTTGGATATTAGCTCTTCGACTGTAATATCGACATCCTTGTCGCTCTCTCTGTCATAGACCTTTATCAGGCTCGAGCTCAGTTCCTTGTCGCCGATGACGATAGCGTAAGACACCCAGTCCTGCTTCGCCTGCCTGACCTTCTTACCGACAGTCTCAGTCCTATCGTCGACGCCGACCCTGATCCCGTTCTTCCTCAGGATCGATGCGATCTCATAAGCTTTCAGAAGATGTTTGTCCGAAACAGTCATCAGGCGAACCTGCTCGGGGTTCAGCCAGACCGGGAGAGAACCTTTCCCTCCAGCCTTTTCTTTCTTCAGCGCAGCATCGAAGACCATGTAGAGATATCTCTCGATTGTGCCGATTATTGCGGTATGGAGTATTATCGGGTATTTCGGCTGTCCTGTTTCGTCTGCATATTTGATGTCGAACCGCTTCGAGTTGCCGATATCGATCTGGACGGTGCCGATCTCCCTCGGTCTCCGGCCCTCATCGATCATCATGTATTCGAGGTTGATCGTCCAATAGTAATTCACTCCGTCAGGATAGAAGTGAAGGAGCGCGGGTCTGCCCCGCTCTTTTACAAGGGCTTCGATGAATTGCCTGTTCTCCTCGAATGATTTCTTCCCCGAGATGTTTATCAGCATCTCGTATTCGACACCGATCTTCTCTGCCTCTTCGAATATCCTAGAATGTATCTTCTTGAACCAATCGTACGACTCGGAAGTATCCATGCAGAGAATGTGCAGGTCAGGCATGTTGAGGCGGCGCACCCGGAAGAGCAGCTGGCATTCCCCAGACTGCTCCAGCCGATAGGAATCAGCGACCTCGAAGGCGCCGAAAGGGAGTTGCTTATAGCTTATTGTCCAATTCCTCATGATCGCGAATTGCTGATGGCAGGCGGCGTACCGCATTATGAAGGTCTTCTTGCCCTCCTCTATCATGTAGAGTCTGTCGCCGAAGAGCTCCGCATGCTCCCTGACTGCGGGCTCCTGGACATTGAACATGTTCGTACCCTTCATGAGATAGACAGGAACGTCGAGGGATTGCGCGATCAGCGTGCTGTAATCGCCGATCAGGTCGAACATCAGTGCCGCCTTGGGCTCCCAATGCATATGTCCCGAATCGCTCATCTCCTCCCACCCGATACCG
>JAOUEZ010000228.1 GCA_029858465.1 Thermoplasmata archaeon
CTTCGGCTTGATATCGGCCCACAAATCTGGCGAGGGGATATCCGGAAAGACCTCGATTATCACGATACCCGATATGCCAGTCAAGGTGCTCGAAGAAAAACTTGTCCAACTGATAGGAGATGAGGACATCTGATATCGTTAATGATAACGATCTCTTTTATTAATTAAGCGCATCGGAAAGTTAAATTAATCTTTCTGGCTATTTGTTAGCCAATCTGTTGGTGGAGGGCGCTTGCAGAAGAATGAATCAGACGCAACCGGTTCGGCGAATCTGAGGGAGGGTGCGATATACCTTGTCAAAGAGCGCAAGCCTTTGATGTCCTACCAGATTTTTGAGAAGGGGCTTTCGGGCGGCTTGCCGGGTCTTTGCGTAACTCGTCAATATCCTGAGAGACTGAAGGAGAAATTCGTGCTTCAGAACGCGAGACTTGTATGGTTGAGCCACACACCCGGGAAAGATCACCATAACCCGACAAACATCGGAACGCTCGCCACCATGATGACCTCCTTCATAGAGAGATACAACAGATCGATTTGCCTCCTAGATGGTCTGGAATATCTTGTCATCAACAACGGGTTCCAGCAGGTTCTCAAATTGACTGAGCTGGTAAACGAGCAGGTGATGCAGAGCGAGTCGATCGTGATCATCCCCATAAGCGAGAACGCGTTCAGCGAGAAGGAGCTCGCGCTGCTGGAGAGGAACGTCGAGACCTTGGACAGCCTGCCTCATACAATAGGCAGCGAAAAGGACATGACGGAACTGATTGACAAGTACCGCAAGTGAAAAGCTTAATTCCACAGAAGGCCTCATTATCGCCGATGGTCAACAGAACCTCTCTTTACGAGGAGCATGTCTCCCTGAGTGCAAAAATGTTCGAATTCGGCGGCTGGGAGATGCCGCTCTGGTACTCATCGATAAATGAAGAACATCTCAATGTGAGAAACAACACCGGGATGTTCGATGTGTCCCACATGGGCAAAATGCTCATAACGGGCGCGAATTGTCAGAAGATCTTTGAAAGGCTGGTCACAAGAAAGCTCTCAGCATATCCTCCCGGGAAGTGCCTCTATACTCTCATGCTTGGAGAGGGTGGCAGGGTGATCGACGACATGATTGTCACCAACATAAGCAGCGAGCGGATATTTGTCGTCTGTAATGCTGGGACGAGAGAGAGGGTCATGGATTGGATATCGCACAGAAAGGAATCATTGACCCTCCAGGATCTCACAAGGGATCTCGCCTGCATCGCGGTTCAGGGCCCCCGAACGATGGAGATGTTGAGGGATTTCATGGACCCTTCGATATTCTCGTTGAAGAGATATCAGGCAGGATTCTCAGCTCTCGACATCGATGGCTATGAAAAGGAGAGTTCAGATGAGCTGCAATGGGCGAGGAATCTGCATATTGGCAGACCTGGTGAGGGAGTTCCCGCGCTCATATCGAGGACCGGTTATACAGGAGAGGACGGCTTTGAAATATTCCCGCGATCAAGAGATGCCCGAATCATTTGGCGGAAATTCCTTGAGAAAGGGAAGGCCCAATCCATCTGCCCGACCGGCCTCGGAGCGAGAGACACCCTGAGGCTGGAGAAATGCTATCTTCTGTCAGGACACGACTTCGACGGAACCAGGACGGCGCTCGAGGCGGATGCTGAGTTCGCCATTGATTGGGACCATGACTTCGTCGGAAAGAACGCGCTTGAGGAGAAGAGAAAGGTCCCGCATGACAAGCTGGTCGCATTCGAATCGGTCGATAGGGGAATACCTCGCGAAGGCTACCAGATAAGCGATGCATCTGCTGTACAGATAGGCAAAGTCACAAGCGGAACAATGTCTCCTTGCTTGGGCAAGGGAATCGGGATGGGATATGTAACGGCGTCCTATTCTGCCCAAGGAACGAAAATAATCTATTCCGTCGGTTCAAGGAGAATCGAAGCTGAAGTCGTAGCTAAACCGTTTCTCAAGAAAATAAAGTGATGACTGGAAGGCGATATCGGATGTTCGATTTGTTGAACGAATTGACATCGCTGCCCGGAGTTTCGGGATCGGAACGGCCGGTAAGAGAATTCATAGCTTCTAGATTGAGGATCGAGAAGAAATGCAGGACGGACAACATCGGGAATCTCATTGTCGAGGTGGGCGAGGGATCGCCGCACATCGCGCT
>JAOUEZ010000229.1 GCA_029858465.1 Thermoplasmata archaeon
GGAGTTTTGAAAGAGATGTGGCCGCATGGCCGGCTCCGATGTTCCCAGCCTCTGTCAGAGCGTCAATCTCCACCGCGCCAATGTCGTTTGTGTCAGGCATACATTTATCCTCCTGAATTATTGTTTTCTGATTTTAATCGGGATTGTTCTTTTACAATCTTATCCTTGAGATAATTCGTAAGTCCCACCATGTCGATGATCAGTGCTACCTCGCCTGAACCAAGAATAGTCGCACCTCCGAGAAATTGCACTTTCCTCAGATGCTTGTCGAGCGGCTTCACGACGATTTCCTGTTGTCCGAGAACCTCGTCTATGACGAAGCCAAAGCGCTTCTGCCCTATCTCGATAATTATGACCTCGTGACTTGCCGTCTTCTCTTTGACGCCAAGAATTTCTGATAGATATATGAGGGGAACCACATCCTCCCTGAATTTGATTACGGGCATGCCGCCGATAGTCTTGATATCAGAATCCTTGACTGAAACAGTCTCGACAATTGGATCTACTGAGATTGCATAAGTCTCGTTCGAAATCTTAACAAGCATTGCGAGAATAATTGCCAGTGTAAGGGGCAATCTGATTATGATCTTAGTCCCCTGCCCTTTCACGGATTCTATCATCATCTGTCCGCCCAGCGATTCCACTCCCGCCTTGACAGCGTCAAGACCGACCCCTCTTCCTGAGATTTCAGTCACTTTTTCTGCCATGCTAAAGCCAGGTTTGCCTAGAATATCGATCAGCTCCTGATCTGTCATGACTCGAAGCTGATCCTCCAGATAGAGACCTTTTTCAAGCGCCTTCTTCCTGATCTTCTCAGGATCCACGCCTCTTCCGTCGTCCTCTACCCGAATCATAACCCTGTTCTGTTCCTGTGCCGCCGAGAGCTTGAGTGTGCCTATTTTTCCTTTCCCAGCCTTCTCACGTTCCGATGTCGTCTCGATTCCGTGGTCTATGCTGTTCCTCAGAAGATGCACGATAAGGTCCCCGAGCTTGTCTATCACAGTTCTGTCCAATTCAATTTCCTGACCTTCAATAACGAAATCGACCTCTTTGCCCATCTGCCTGGCAAGGTCCCTGACCATTCTCGGAAAACGCGAAAATACCGTGTCGATGGGCACCATTCTTATTCTCAGTACATTGTACTGAAGCTCGCTAGTCAGCCTATCAAGCGAACGCAACGCCTCAGCCATTCTAGGTGATCCTATTGTCTTACTCATCTCAAGAAGGCTGATTTTGTTAATCACCAACTCCCCGACGCTATCAAGCAGATCGTCCAGACGATCCATTTTAACTCTTACGCTTGCGATATCTGGAACACTTTTCTTTATGTCTTGCCCATCTTTCCTTTCAGTCTTTGATAAAGTTTTTTCATCTATGTCCGCAGATTCTATCCATTTCATCTTGAGGATATCTTTTAAGAGGATGTCCGCATCCTCAGAGGATTCGGCCCAGACACTGAAAATCCTTCCGAACTTCTCTGCTTCGATATCATCAATTGAAGGATTCGAATCGATAATGCGCCCCTTCTTCTCAATGCGCTTGATTACGAGAAGTGCTCGTGCTGAGGGCATGTCACAGGCTTGAATAAGTTTTATCTTGAATCCAACGACCTTAATCAGCTTCTTTTTTTCTTCGGGCTCTTTTTTCACCGTTGCCTCTGATTTCTTCTCCTCAATAGCATCTGCTTTTTTCTTCTCGGCTTTCTTTTCAACTTTCTTTTCTGTTGGCTTTTCCGAGGTTTTCTCTTCGACCGTTTCCTCTTTGCTCTCGGGCTCATCTTCCTCGGGAGCAATCGCAGCCATTTGCTCTTCGATGCGTTTCATAAGGTCCGGAGCTTCTGGCTCAGGCTTTTTCTCCTTGATGGCATCGGTCATTGTGTCCATTGCATCCACGCATTGGAAAAGAAGGTCGATCACGCTCGATGAAGGTTCAAGCCTCTTAGTTCTGACCCCGTCTAAAATATTCTCCATTGAATGCGCAATAAGCCCCGTCTTCTCGAACGTCATAGTCCGAGCCATGCCTTTGATGGTGTGCGATAGCCTGAAACATTCATTTATGATCTCGACATCCTCGGGACTTTTTTCGAGCTCGAGCAGTTTGTCTCCCAGATTTTGAAGCCCCTCTTTCGCATGAGTCACATACATGTC
>JAOUEZ010000230.1 GCA_029858465.1 Thermoplasmata archaeon
TGCACCATCGATGCGCTTGCGGCGTTGATTGTGATCCCTCTCGCCTGCTCCTGCTCGTCATAGTCGAGAAGCAGCTGTTTGCCGGCGAGATCCTCCGACATCATACCTGCCCCGGCGATCAGGTTGTCAGATAGTGTCGTCTTGCCATGATCTATGTGAGCAGCAGTACCGATATTCCTTATGAACTCCGGTTTGGACATCAGTGTCTGGGCTTTCTTGATATTCTCTTCCTTTCTTCCCATAGTCGCATCACCAAAATATTGAGAATCGATTGGGCGGCTATCTATCGAGCCGATGCCGCGACTCTCTCGATCTCCTCTTTCTTCGCAATCGAGTAGCTGTTCATGTCGTTCTTTGCGGCCAGCATAATCTCTTCTGCAAGGCATACTGAGATTGATTTCGTGCTGCCATGTGAGCTCTCAAGGGCCCCATTGCAGATGTTTCTTAATGCGAGGTCGACTCTTCTAGACGGCGCGACGTCGACGGCCTTAGGGACTGATATCCCACCGTACTGGAGCCTTGTGACCTCCTCTCTCGGACCCGCGTTCTGTATTGCATCGATAAGGATCTGAAGGGGGTTGGAAGATGCTCTTTTCGCGACGATGTCGAGCGCGCCTTCCACTGCCTTATAGGCTTTCAGTTTCTTGCCAGTCCATTTCTCTGTCCTCATCATGTTGTTAATCAATCGCTCGGTGATATTCATCCGGGCCTTTGCGAACTGCCTGACGGCGTGCTTTCCACCCGTATGGGGTACGGCGACAGGCGTCAGGTCGAGATATCTCTTCATGCCGACATCCTTGACGACAAGGTCGTCGAACTCGTATTTTCCGAAAAGCTTGATTCCTGATACAGGAGGCACGGGTTGCGGCGCCTGTGCGACATCTGGTGCTTCGGCTGAAGCCGTCGGTTCTTCCTGTTCCGGTTTCTGCTCGTTGTCATCCATAATGCTCACCTGACAGGCTTCTCCTTCCGGCCTCTTACCAGCTCGTTCAATGATATATTGTTGACCTTGATTACCTTGTATCTCACGCCGGGCAGATCGCCATAGGACCTTCCGAGCCTGCCGCCGATCCCCTCGACGAGGACCTCGTCATGCTCATCTATGAAATTGATGGCACCATCCCCCACGGCGAACGCGGTGACCTGTCGGCCGTTCTTGATGAGCTGCACCTTGACAGCCTTTCGTATTGCGGAGTTCGGCTGCTTCGCCTCGATGCCGACCTTCTCCAGGACTATGCCTCTCGCCTGGGATGATCCTTCTAGGGGATCCGATTTCTCCTTAAGTTTCAACATGCGCGTCTTGTACTTCCTGTCGCTCCAGCGTTTCTTCTGGCGCCTCTTCTTGAGCTGCCGCGCAGTGTTTAACCCTCTTGCCAACAAGCATCACCTTTGATATGGGTGTCCCTCGATAAACGCACTCCTATTTAAGCATATATGGTTGACGTAGCTCCCGAAATTCGAGCTACCAGAAAGCTTGTTTCCGGGCTCGCAAATGATGACCTCAAGCCTTGCCTTTCGACTCCCCTCTCACTATACCGCTCGCTATTATATGCGCCATCCTCAAAGGCTCAGGAATCGAGCCTCTTAATGTTGAAAGGTCGATCAATTTCTCTGCCTCTTCCCAATCGATGCCCGCATAGCTCACATATATCGGGTTCTGAGGAGTCTGCATCTCCCTCATTGGGATTCTTGTGATCTTCTCATACCGAGATTTCCAATCGTCGAAGTATTTCGATAGGGCGGCTCTTATGGCTTCCATATCAGGCTTGTCGCGAGTGACCGTTATCACAGGTATCCCGAGCGAATCGGTAAGCTCCTGGATTTCTATGACATTGAATCCCGCGAGGGCGATGCCATCTATCATCAGCGCCCTGATCTGATCCTTGAACCTCGATTTCCCAACAGCACTCCTTATGGCTTCCGTGGAATCGTCGCCGTCCACTGAGACCTCGAACTTAATCACGCCTTCCAGATAGGAAGGGACCCGGACGACCGCGCCAATCACTGTAGCCTTCGCTGACCTATTTCCAAATTCGAATGGTGAATCGTCTATTCCGCAGACTCGAACCTGGTCTTTCAATACGATCCGCTCATGCAAGCTTCAGGTGACCTGTGATCTTATCGATCTCGG
>JAOUEZ010000231.1 GCA_029858465.1 Thermoplasmata archaeon
GGGAATGGGCGCCAGGGTTACCGTAACGGAGGTCGATCCTGTCAGGGCGGTTGAAGCCAGACTGGACGGGTTCGATGTTGCTCCGATGATCGAAGCAGTGAAAAATGCTGATTTCATTGTGACCACGACCGGATGCAAGGATGTCCTGAGGAAGGAACATTTCAATCTGATGCATGACAAATGCGTTCTATCTAATTCGGGGCACTTTGACAACGAGATTTCCAAAAAGGATCTGGATGCCTTATCAGTTTCAAAACGAGTGGCGAGAGAGAATGTAATGGAATATGAGCTGAAGAACGGGAAGAAGATATATCTGCTCGCCGAGGGGAGGCTTGTGAACTTGGCCGCGGGCCAGGGGCATCCGGTGGAGATTATGGATATGAGTTTCGCGCTCCAGGCGCTCGGCGTTGAGTATCTCGCGAAGAACCACAAAAGGCTCAAGCCAGGGGTTCACTCGATACCTCATGATCTCGACGAATGGGTCGCGCGTGTGGCACTCAGATCCATGGATGTCAAAATCGATTCCCTGACAAAGGAGCAGCAGAAATATCTCAGCGAGTGGCGAGAAGGCACCTGACGGCCATTCAGAAATGAGAGATGTGTCAATGAAAAATCAGAATTATCTTGGCGTTCTTGGGCATGTTGCAATCGATACGATCTGCTTAGTCAGGAGATTCCCATCACCGAACACGTGCGAGGCCGTGATCGACAGGCGAGTCGAGTTCGGGGGCACTGGTGCGAATCTCGCAGTATATGCGGCGAGCCTAGGGATAAAGACTGCTCTATGTTCTTTCGTCGGGGAGGATTTCCCCGAAGATTATATGCAATGGCTGAAGAGCAAGAAAATCGATCTCTCCGACCTGGTTGTTATAAAGAACGGAAGGACCCCTTCGATAATCATGGTCTCGGACGATTCTCACCAGCAGATCGGATATGTCGACCAGGGCGCAATGGTGGAGCAGGATAAGATGCCGCTGCCGGAGCACACTATAATGAGTTCCGAGGTTCTGCATATCGGGACCGGGAGACCGGGCTATGCTCTCCAGGTCTGCAGACAAGCCAAAGCGAGGGGAAAGAAGATAGGCTTCGATCCCGCCCAGGAAATTCATTACGTCTATTCCGCCAAGCAGTTCTCTGATGTTTTTTCAATGACCGACATGTTCTTCTGCAATGAATCAGAGCTCAAGGTCGCTCTTTCTTATCTCGATTTGAAGAAATCGGCGGATCTCCTCGAGCATGTCGAGATGCTCATAATGACTTTGGGCAAGCTCGGCAGCAGGATAATGACGAAGAGAGGGGAATCAATAGACATTCCGCCCTGCAAGCCGAAAAAAGTCGTTGATACAACCGGTGCTGGCGACGCGTACCGTGCCGGTTTTTACGCGGGCCTCAGCCGCGGACTCGATTTGGAAAAATGCGGGGCGCTCGCATCATCCGCGGCCTCCTTTGCGGTCGAGAGCTTTGGCGGTCAGACAAATCCTCCTTCTTGGGATGATGTCAAGGAGCGCGCATTCCATGACTCCTCCGCATGAGTTCGAGATGAGCGAGGACTTCTTGCACGTTTTGAAAAAATCGACGAAGGTCGTTGTGCTGACTGGAGCCGGCATATCCGCGGAGAGCGGAATACCGACCTTTCGCGGGAAGGAAGGCCTATGGCACAATTTTCGAGCCGAGGAGCTTGCGACTCCGGAGGCTTTCAATCGAGACCCAGTCCGAGTATGGGAATGGTACAGATGGAGGAGAGAGAAAATCTCATCCTCAGGGCCGAACGCTGCCCATATCGCATTGGCCGATATGGAAGATCTTTTCGATGATTTCACCTTGATAACTCAGAACGTCGACGGCCTTCACAGCAGAGCAGGGAGCAGGAACATTCTGGAACTGCACGGCAATATCTGGCGAGTGAGATGCTCTGCCGGCTGCGGCAAGTTTGAAATGATAGAGATAAACGAGTTGCCGCCAAAATGCAGATGCGGCGCCCTTCTGAGGCCGGACGTCGTGTGGTTCGGCGAATCTCTCGATCAACGGGTCATAGGGAAGGCGGCAGAGATATCGGCAATCTCCGAGCTTTTCTTATCCGTTGGCACATCAGCGGTTGTCTATCCTGCGGCGGAA
>JAOUEZ010000232.1 GCA_029858465.1 Thermoplasmata archaeon
GGGACGAACACAATCTGCAATAAAGACGGTACTGTAGACGTCAAATACATCGATGATGTCGCGAGGCAGATCGTCGAACTTGAAAAGATGAATGTCCAATCGATCATTGTTACTTCCGGAGCTATCGGATCTGGATCGTCCGAGCTCGGCCTCAACGGCAGGCAGAAAGACATCTCGGAGAAACAGGCGTGCGCCGCGGTCGGACAGACGGCGGTCATGCTCGCGTACCGCGAGGCGTTCGGGAAATACAACAAATGCGTAGGCCAGATTCTCCTGACCTATGACGCGTTCTCGGACAGGAAGAGATATCTCAACCTCAAGAAGACGATCGACGAGCTGTTCGCCCTTAAAGCCGTCCCGATAGTGAACGAGAACGATGTGATATCTACCGACGAGATCGAGGAGGTCTTCGGCGACAACGACAAGCTCTCCGCGCTCGTCGCAAGCAAGATCGATGCCGAGCTTCTGCTTATGCTGACAGACGTCGACGGCCTTTACGACCGCAATCCCGACACGGACCCCCATGCCAAATTGATCAGCACAGTCGACGAAATCACGAAAGACATCGACAGGATCGCGGGTATAAGGAAGAATGAGCGCTCGGTCGGAGGAATGAAGACCAAGCTGGGCGCGGCGAAGATGTCGATGGAATCAGGCTGCTATATGATAATCGCAAACGGCAGGACCGAGAATGTCATAATCAGAGCGGTCAAAGGAGAAGATGTAGGCACCTTGTTCACACCGAAGAGGAAATACACGAACAAGGAGCGCTGGGTTCTCTTCGCAAGCCCGAAGGGTAAAATCCTTGTTGATGCTGGCGCCGCCAAAGCCCTGCGCGACGGCAAGAGCCTGCTCCCATGGGGGATAGAAGGCATCGATGGCAGGTTCAAAGAGGGGGACGTGGTCAGGATCGGCGATTTCGCAAAGGGGATTTCTAATTTCTCTAGCAACGAGATTGCAGATCTTAAAGAGAAATGCCATTCCGAGAGGAAAGCCGGGATACAGAAGACTGGCAATGACAAGGTTGTCGTGAGCAACGAGAACATCGTGATGCTCGATTGATATAACATCACTGATAGCCTATTGGCTGGTCTCCGTGCTGGCTCTTGACTCTCACATCAGCCTGATGCTTGAGGACTGCAAGTTTTTCCTCGAGCTTTTCAGCCTCTCTCAACAGCGGTTCCAGCTCGAGATTCATCTTGAGGACCATGTGGTCTATCGTTGCGGCAAGAAGGACCGCCGCCTTCGCGTCGGCGACATTCTGTCGTGCCTCCGTCAGAAGAACGACGACATCGAACCCTCTTTTCTTCCCCTCGTTAAGAAGCATGCCCGATGTTCCGGTTATTACGCCTTCGACGAACGGCTCAACGTCCGCCTCTGTGAGATATCTCTCAGCCCTCGAAGTGCTGGCGATGCCGTATACGGCTACTTGGTCAGCCTCCGCTGCGGTCTCGTTATTCTCGTTCGTCTCTCTTTCTATTACGAGCCCTCCTACGGAGACGATCATTTTGCATTTGTTCTGAATCGCCCAATCTATCATCATCATCCCGAGCGGCTTGGTGATGTTCTGGCTCGGCTGAAACTCGGAGGTCAGGATGGCGACGGGCGTGGCTCCCGAGGGCCCGTCCGACCTTGCGTATAGCCTCGCAGGAGCCGTCGGGATAGAGTCCCTTATGAAAGTCACCGCGGGGAAATAGGGGGAGTCGACGAATCCCACATATTCCATTCTAAGGAGCGCTATCAGATAATTTGAGACTATCGAGCTAACAAGCCCTATGCTGGGGAAGCCGTCGATGAGTATCGCGTTCCTGAAGTCGATTCGCTTGATCTCACGCACTTCGAAGTCCTTCACGGTTCCTCGATGATACTGCATAATACTTAATTTTTAGCCGAACGGCGGGAATGTCACGGTTAATGCTCAATCTTTAAGTCAAAGGGCATATATCAGACCGGTCGGAACGGGCCGGTGGCTTAGTCAGGATATAGCACTGGCCTTCTAATCCCCATTGGGGAGAAGAGAGCCAGTGGTCTCGGGTTCGAAAGCATGCGGAACATGCCGAAACTCCCGACCGGCCCGCTCCCTTTATCGAGGTGAA
>JAOUEZ010000044.1 GCA_029858465.1 Thermoplasmata archaeon
TGAGATTGATGCTCAAGCTCGACGAGGCAAAAGAGCTTGTTTCAAAAGCTGAAGCTCTTCTGAAGAAAATTGAAACAAACAGATCCGAGGAGATAAAGTACCAAATACCGCGAGTCAGAAGCGCGATTGAGGAGGCGAAATCCCTCGGAATAAAGACGCGAGAAGCCGAGGACGAGCTTGAGAAGGCGAGCTATCATTATCAGCGCGGCGACATGAAGAGATGTGTCGAGGCGCTAGTAAAGGCGGAAATATCTGTCGAGCAGGAGATGACGAACACTCTGGCGTCTAACCCTGCACTGAAGCAGACACAGCTTGAGAAGGCGAGAAATACTGTTCAGAGAATCGGTGCTTTCATTTCGGAAGCGCAGAGCTTCGGCATCGATGTCTCCGAGGCTCAGCATTATCTGACGAACACACAAATGGCTTTGAACCGCAACGACCCTCTCGCAGCACCGAAATTCGCCAGGCGGGCCGAGGAGATCACGAAGAAGTACATTGCACAGATGGACAAGCTGAAGGCGAAGGCGAAGCACGTCACCGGAACGAAGTGCTGGAAATGCGGGCAGGAAATGCTATACGATTATGAGAACCGCATCAGAAGATGTTCCAGCTGCGGAGCGGCAATAAAAATGTGATTACTCAGGACTCATTATTCTTATTGTTGCTTTCTGCGGCAATGCCTCGCAGGATGTCCCCGCGGGTGACTATCCCGATGACCTTATTTTCCTGATCGACGACCGGAAGGCGGTTAATCCCGTTTGATACCATCTTCTTGATCGCAGATCTGAGCTCGTCCTCGGGTTTGGCAGTCTCGACCTGTTTTGTCATGATATCCTTGACCTTGATTTTCTCAATCTCCTTGTATGCCTCGACCGCCTCCCGCTCGGTTATCTTCTCCCGGAACGAGACGCTTATCGATGATAAGGATGGATAAACGAGGTAGAGGCTCTTCTCAGAAGTCTTCATCGATCTCAGGATGTCGGCTTCGGACAATATGCCGACCAACTTGCCGTTGCCGTTCACGACCGGCGCTCCCGAGACTTTCATGGATGTCATCTTCTCGGAGGCTATCGATATGGCGTCTTCTGGATTTAGGACGACGACGGCCTTGGTCATGACTTCGGCTACCTTCATTTTACACGCACCGGCGCTATAAAACGAAAGAAAGTATAAAAGGTCTTCTCAGATTTGGATTGGAAGACGGTGAGGGCATTGAATAAGGATCTCGAACCTGTGATCGACATAGATCTCAAGCCAGGAATGACAATCAAGGAGCTTTCGGAGCAGTACCTCAGATCGGGGGGATTCACTGCGAAAAAGCTAGGGATGGCCGCCGAGATAATGAGAGAGATGATCGCCGATGAGGATGCGAAGATATTCCTGTCGTTCCCCGCATGCATCATCGCGACTGGCACGAGAGGCGTAATAAGGGATATGCTGAAGAGCAAGATGGTCGACATTGTGATCACAACCTGCGGGATGGTGGATCACGATCTCGCCAGGACCTGGAAGAAATATTATCATGGGGATTTTCTGCTCGACGACAAGGAGCTCTACAGAAAGGGCATCAACAGGCTCGGGAATGTGCTGGTCCCGAACGAATCGTACGGGGTCATTCTCGAAGAGCGGCTGCAGCCGATGATCGATGAGATATACTCATCTGGGAAGAACAACTGCTCCGTGAGAGAGCTCGTCTTCGAGATAGGCAAGAGGATAGAAAGCGAGGAATCGATCTTGCATTGGGCCTCGAAGAACGAGATACCGATTTTCATCCCGGGGCCCACTGATGGCAGCTTCGGGGCGCAGCTCTGGAGCTACCGGCAGACTCATCCGAAGTTCGGGATAGACGTGCTGAAGGACGAGGATGAACTGGCCGAGATAGTGTTCAAGACCGAAAAAGCGGGGGCGCTGATGATAGGCGGCGGCATATCGAAGCATCACGTCATCTGGTGGAATCAGTTCAGAGATGGCCTGGATTGGGCGGTATATCTGACAACTGCCGAGGAGTGGGACGGCTCCCTATCGGGTGCCAGAGTCAGAGAAGCGATCTCCTGGGGGAAAGTGAAGGAAAAGGCCAGGGAGGTCACAGTCGAAGGGGATGCGACCATCACGCTCCCCTTATTAATAGGGTCGTTGCTCTGATGAATACTGGTCATCCATGCTGATTCATAACGCATAATGATTTTCTATTAATAGGGCATATAACCCACCCTGATGGTTGACCAAAAGGAGCAGAAGAACGGGGTGCCGACCCCGAGCGAGATGACGACCTATGCTAGGGAGTACATAAGGTCATATCTCGACACTGTCGACGAAAAATCCCCCAATAACCTCCCTCCCCTTGCACAACTGAGCCCGTATAATATCGAGATCTGCCTCCTGCCAAACAACTGCTACGCAATGATTCTGCAGTCATCGAGCGAGATGAAGGTCCGAGCGACCTTCCGGAATTGGGACGACCTGCAGGACTTGGTGGTCAGAGGCGTCGATTTCCTGATAGGATTCTACCCGCACGAGATGAAGTCTGTCGGCGATTGGAAGAAACGCGGCCGGAGGGATGCGATAAGGGACATCCGGATGATCAGCGAATCCGATATTGGCAAGGCCGCGGGCGCGCTGAGCATAGCGATTCAAGATATGTCCAGGGTTGCCTCAACTAACCCTGAGCTGCCAGACCAATTCAAGGAACATATCGACATGATGAAAGGGATTGAGGACAGGCTGAAGAGGGGGTTCGCTCCTATTGACGGGATCGCTGTTCTCCAAGACCTCAAGGCGTACAGACCAACCTATGAGCGCATGGTCATCGAATACCCCGATAAGGCGATCATGGAGAAGATCCTGGAAGGTATCGAGGAGCTGATGTCGCTCCAGAGCAGGATGGAAACTCTTGAGAGCAGGATGTTCGATGTGGAGAGGAAGAGCGCCATAAAAAATCCGGCGGAGGAAGAGCTCCCAGAGATAAAAGAGAACATTGGAAAGCTCGAGGGACACCTTGAGAAGGTATCCAACATCCTTCATCTTTTAAATTCCAAAGTAGAAAAATATTTCACAAAGATCGCGGAGGTGGAAAGGCAGGCGACGCTCGAGGAGAAGGTGATCGAACTCTCGAAGAAAGTCGACGCAGCCGTAGAAGTCGTTGCGAGAATCCAGTCGAAGAGTGAGGGACATGGGACTGAGCTCGCAAAAGAGGTCGCGAAGCTCGAGAATGAAATAGATGTCACCCGCAGGAAAGTAAAGCGCCTTGAAAGTCATTTTGTCAGCTTGGCGAAATCGGTCGAGGAGTGACTTTTGCCGATGAAGCATGTTGTTGTCATACCAGGCGAAGGCATAGGCCCCGAGGTCATTCTGCCGACGGTCGACATTATATCGGAGCTGGTAACAGAAATCGAATTCGAGTTCGCCGAGGCGGGCAAATCATATTTTGAGAAGACAGGGGAGTCCATTTCCAAAACCGCATTGGAAAAAGCCGCGTCCGCCGATGCGATCCTTTTCGGCGCGACGACATCCTTCAGAAAGGCCTCGTACAGATCGCCTATACTCGCATTGAGGCAGGACCTCGAGCTGTATGCAAATGTGAGGCCGGCGAAAGCGTTCCTGCCAGGATTGAAAAAAGTGGACCTTGTGATAATCAGGGAGAACACCGAGGGGCTATATACTCAGAATGAGGAGGCCGACCTTTACGGCGTGACGACCTACAGGAGAGTATCTCGAAAGGCCTGCGAGAAAATCGTCAAGTTCGCTTTCGCATGGGGCAGACAGAACTCGAGGAGGAAGATGACCTGCGTCCACAAGGCGAATGTGCTCAGGGCTTCCGATGGTCTGTTCCTTGACATATTCAATGCCGAGGCATCCCGACAGAAGAAAATCGCCACATCGGACATGCTAATCGACTCGACGGCGATGAGGCTTGCGATGGCTCCCGAGGAGTTCGACATGATCGTCACGCTCAACCTGTATGGGGATATCCTTTCGGATCTTGCGGCTGGATTGATCGGTGGCATGGGGTTCGCCCCATCGGCTAATTATGGAGCCAAACGCGCTCTCTTCGAACCAGCTCACGGATCTGCGCCAGATATCGCAGGTAAGGGCATTGCAAATCCGATGGCGTCTCTGCTATGCGGGAAGATGATGCTAGACTATCTCGGCTTCTCGAAGGAAGCAAAAATGCTGATGGCAGCTATCGAGAAGACCGTAGCTACCCATCATAATTCGATCGATGTATATGGAAGATGCAACACCGCCGCATGCATAGAGTCTTTAAGGAGCATTCTTGGAATCGGCGAAGCTCATAAGGAGCCTGCGAGAGTAAAGCGTGCAAAAATGAAAAGAAAAAACGGCAGGTAATACGATAATTAAGATATTCAATTCTCACTTGATTGGCCCGCAACAGGCAGCATCGCCGCACGTGACCTCGTTTCTTCTCAGGAGCGCTGCTCTGATCATTGCGGCCGCACAGCCAACTCCGCTCTCGACATGTATAGCTCCGACAGGGCAGTTTATCTGGCACGCACCGCATTCCATGCACTCCTCGTATTTCGAGAGAACCGCCTTGCCGTCCCCTTCCGTGAACACACCATGAGGGCAAACAGAACTGCAAAGCCCGCAATTTATGCAGAGCTCGGGGTCGTAAATCAGCGTATTCAAAGACTCACCGCACGCGCAAGAGCTACTTTTGGCCATTAGAACCACCCCAGATAGCTTCCTATTCCTAATAGGACAGATAGGATAAGTCCTGATATGAAAATTACCGCAAGTATCGGTATGTATCTGAATATCTCTCGCCTCACGCCAGTTCTTGAAGTAAAGGTCGTAGATCCCGTGAAATTGAGCGCAATATACGCTACCCAGGGGGATATCAGCAGGATCCATGCAATTGCAGAAATCGCATTGTAAGTAAGAATTTCATCTGACCATGCGATCGACTGATAAGCGAATGGGATTGAAGTGACTACTCCTAGCACTAAACCTTTCGAGGTGAAGTCTTTTGTCGGAAGAAAAGGCAGGAGTAACGGAAAAAATACTGCCCCCGAGATGCCAATTGCTGCTATAGCTAGCGCACTCCAGAACCCGCTGATGAAATAGAAAAGGATCGAGAGCACCAGGATGTAAGGTGCAAGGCCAATGAGTTCGACGGGAATCAATATTGCCCGATCCTTGATGTCGAAATTGACTTTTCTCATCTCAGGAGTTGCCTTTCCATTTGTCAAGTAATGTTTGATGTCTCTGGCGCGAACAGGTCCGAATTCGACTTTGAATCCGGTTCTTCGTTCCACTTCCTGCGAGCAGACCCCAGGGGCACCTAGTTGCGGCAAGATCAGTACTTTGTTCTTTACAAGATTTTTCAATTCTGTCAATTCGATTCGTTCGATGACCTCCTCAGTACCAAATGTTCCCTTGCCTGCCGCGCACCAGACGTTTATCCCGTATGTATTGAGCACAAGTATGTAGCAATCAATACCTTCAAGTGAACTCCTCAGGGCATCAAAGCTGAGAGTGTAATTTGCAGATACGAATATCTGGGATTCTGGGCCCGGGCTACCGAGCGAATATAGGCCAGGGGAGACTATGTGAGACATTCTGCGATATCTGCATCTTGCGAGGAAATGATCCCATTTATCACGTCCTGTAAGTCTGCTTGTCGTCGGAATAATTTCTGGCTTCGACTTGAGCGCTGTTTGCATTTGCAATTTCACCCGGTCTTATTCCGAAATTGATCCTATTATCTTATGCAGTGGATCGGAAAGTTCATCAGCCTTGAAAAGATAAAGACAGCAGACTTTCCCCTCCTTCTCCTTGCATACGACCGCAAGCTTTTCTCCCGCACCGATTCCTGCTTTCTCACGCAAATCTTTGGGCAATAGGAGCTGTCCTTTGTCATCCAGTTTGACAATCGATTCGATTTTATAGCATTCGTAATCCGCTGGTTTCGTCGGGCAACAGGCCGATTTTTTCGATTTAGCCGTCATTTTCTCAACGGAGAAAGCGATATCTTTCCTAATATTAAGAATTTTCCTATTTTTCTGAGAATTATGATATTGTTAAGTCGCGTTATGAACAGATGTCCATCGCCGTCAATCGGCTGTAACCCATCAAAAAGTGCGGGGGCTGAGATTTGAACTCAGGGACCACTAAGGACTAGACCCTCAATCTAGCGCCGTTGACCTGGCTTGGCTACCCCCGCAGGCCACCTAAGACCAGCCAACTATACTGACAAGTGAAATAAATCTCTTTCTGCGACGATGAGCAGAAGATTCAGTATATGTCTCATCAATGACCTGTCTATATGAGAAGACAATCTGAGACAGAATGGACGCATGAAGAGATTGACGACCTATTGAATGAATTCAGGCCCATAACTGTCCCCATTTCCATTACGATTCAGGGCAAACAGAGAATACTGGCATTCGACGAGGTCGAGAAAATGCTGTTGAAAGCAAAACTGATCTCGCTTGTCGATTGCATGTGCAGGTCGAAGATAAAGGGATGCGATGCACCGCTGGACGTTTGCATAACCCTGGATGAAGAGGCGGAAGAGTCGATAAGTAAGAAAAATGCCAGACAGATAGAAATCGATGAGGCTCTCAGGGCTCTAAAGAGAGGGCACGAGGCGGGCCTTGTGCATATCGCCTATGAGATTGAAGGAAAGAAAATTGGGGCAATTTGCAGTTGCTGCTCCTGCTGCTGCCATTCATTGGCAGCCATAACGCGACTTGGCTATGACAGATCTGTTATAGAACCTGCGAAAATGATTGCATCACATAATGCCGACAGCTGCGACAATTGTGGTGATTGCGTCTCAAGATGCCATTTCGGCGCATGGGAATCTATAGATGGTGCTGTCAGGCATAATCCCGAGAATTGCGCGGGATGCGGGATATGCGCCTCTTTCTGCCCTTCAGGAGCCATATCTTTGGAACAAAGAAACTGAGACTGGCTCAATTATTCTGGTCATTGCGAAAATTCAAATAATAATTGCCATGTAGTATCATCGCCAGGAGAAGGCGGGCAGCCGACGGTAGATCCGAGAGGATTGGCTGAGGAAAGTCCCCTCTCCGTGAGAAAGGTGGATCGCAGAAGCGATGAGGCGAGAGCCTCGGCAAGGGCGCAGAAACGACACAGCCTCGGTTCAATGCGGTGAACCCTTTGTGGGTGAGATCTTCCGGGGATTTGATGAAACGGCGACACCCCACTGGAGCAAGCTCAAAGATGCCGGACCGACTTCTCATCGCCGGCGGGTAGAGCGCAAAGTCGAATGCTGCCAACTCCGTTAAGGAGCCAACAAAAAGGGGCTTATGTCCTTCACCTGGCACTTCACACCTGTTTATGTTGGTCAATTTAGAGTGTATTAATTCATTTTTCTTTTTCTGGCTTTTTCCTGTTTATGTTGCTCATTTATCAGATTCCCTGTTTATGTTCCAAAACTAAGGAAAATATACCTCATTCGGAGATTTGCATAGCGGAGGATCTTCGACATGGACCTTAACGGGATAGCAGGGAAGAGGGATAGGATCGTATCGGCATGGGAAGCGCATCACGAGGCGATTAGAGAGATAAGGGATACCTTCGGCAACATGATGGACTCGATAGAGGTCGACTCAAGCGTATCGAGCTATTACATGCTCGGATTTTTGGCAGGGTTCGATACGGCCATGAGAATATCGAGCGACCTCGAGGATGTAGCGGACAATCAGATATTCGATATCATCAGGGAAGCTGAGTCAGAATCAAGCCCTCATCAAACCCTTTGATTTTCATCCTTTTCTTCTCAAAAGAAATAGACGCAGCGAATCTCAATAGATAACCAGGATTATGCCCAGTAAGCAAAAAATCCAAATCATTTGAAATACGATAGCAGACCAGATAGCTACCATCTTCGACCTCCTATCTTCTGCGAATCTATGGTGAAGGTACACACCTATCCAAAAGAATACCGGTGAGATGAAATACCAGGTGTCAATGGCTGCGAGGTTGTGCAGATAATTATCTGAAAATGTGCCGAAGCCTCGAGGAAGAATGCAAATAAGAATGATTGGAAGGGAACCTAGCATCATGAGGGTTTTTGGAAATACAATTTTCAAGAGCCTCTTTCTATGTTCGTCCATTTCCCCTCGCCCAGTCATCCTCTCAGCAGGAGATAAGGCTTTTTCCTAAATTGTTACGATTGTGATTTAATTCTGCTGAAAGTCAATAGCCTTTCTTTTAATTTTAGAGGGAGTTTATTGAATCCGATACCTAATGGAATTATCATACTAAAAAGAACAATAATTGCAGAAAAGAGAGCTAACCAAGGACCAAGCCCGAGATACGTTTTCATCTCAAGGATTGATGAACCACTTAACTCCATAAATAGGTAATATCCAACAAGCCAAAATTGAACGCATCCTCCCAGGGGTGTTATAATCGAAATGATCGTTGATAACAGAACAAGAATTCCAAAAAGCCAGAGATGACCTTCAAAAGCTGTTACTGAGTAAGAATAATTCCAGCCTGTCAGACCCAGCAAGTATGTATCTTCCCATATGAGAAAAAGAGAAAAAATCCCGATTGACACTCCTATTAGACAAAAGAAATTGATTCTCCATTTCTCTGCAATTTTCCTCGTCCAGCCATT
>JAOUEZ010000233.1 GCA_029858465.1 Thermoplasmata archaeon
ATGAGCGGGAAAATTCGTAAATGTTATAAAGTTTGCGTAAATAAATCGAAATTATTGCCAAACCGGTCGAAAAATTACGCCTATATGAAGGACCCGATTGTCAGAGCATCTAGACAGTCCATGTCGTATGCGCGGATGCTTTCCATTGCCAGACAGCCGTCGATTGTCTTGATGGATTTTATCCTCGCCAAAAGGGATGCCCGCCACCAGAGGTCCAGCAGGTTCGTCCCGAGAACTCCAACATAGACTGTCATGAGATCATGCCTGTAATCATGCAGGTCGCATATGCTCGCGACATTGCCCATGAACGGATCTCTCGAGTTGAGGAGGCTCGCGTAATCGGCGAATATATTCAAGCTCTCCGGATCCCTCTGAGCCAGTTCTATATCATCCTTTCGTATGTTCATTAGAGGTTCAACCTTTCCATCCTCCTCCAAGATCAACGCCCTTATCTCATCGGAAAATGACTGGAACACGATCCATCTTAGTTTCTCATCGACATAGACCGGCAATTTGGCTATATCGTCGATATTGAACAGATCATAGTTGGATTCTCTTGCAATCTCATCGATGTCTTTTGCGGGAGCTGTGACATTGATCTGATTGGCGACCTCCTCTTCCGCCAGGTCGCCTATTTCCGGCTCCCCATCCGCATATGCCAGCAATTTTGCTATCCCATCCTCCCGCTTGATCATAGGCATGAGCTTTGAGGTGATCGATCTCAACCTCTCAGGCGCCTGATAGATCCCGGCGCTCCGGCACCTCTGGTCGAATTCGGTCGCGATGTTCTTTGCCAGCGATAGCTCATCCGCGAGCCTGCTGTCTGGGATGTATGACATCAGGGTCTTGGCATAGGCCCTGAGGTTGTTCCCGCCCTCTGTGATTCCCCTGCATGACAAGTTCACATTGAGCTGTATCCTTCGCATGACATGAATGTGCACCGGGAACTGCCTGCAGAAGTGCGGTTTGATCTCGTTTATCGTGCAAAGCCTGTTCTTCAGGAAATAGCAGGCGCCGCGCCCTCCCTGAAGCTTGATCGCATTCGGTTTTGCTGTCCTTCTCCCGTTGACATGCTCCCGGGTCAGCCCGTTCCTCAAATACTCGTCCGTCTCGAATATCTTCATCTCATTCGATGTGAGCTCTGGTTGGCAAAGGCAACACATTCCGCATCCTTCGAGGCAGGAGAATCCTTTGCCGTCGAGCTCGGACATGTCGATCATCATTCCTGTCCCCTCCCCGGTATCACGGCCATGCCTCTCCTGTCTCCTGTTATGCTGCCGTCTCTCGCCACCTCCTCTCCTCCGATGAGGACGAGCGATGGGAATATCGCCTCCATGCCTTCGAAAGGGGTCCAGCCACATTTCGAATGCAGTCTGTCGCTCTGTATCTTGCTTGCTTTCGTGAGATCGACGGCGATCAGGTCGGCATCCATGCCGACAGATATCCTGCCCTTATCGATTCCGATTATCTCCGCGGGGCGCCTCGCACAAGAACGCACCAATGTTTGGATTTTGATTTTCCTGTCCGCCACGAGTTTCAGCATCAGAGGGAGCATCGTCTCCACCCCTGGCATCCCGCATGGTGCCGCATCGAAATCATCCTCCTTCTCGCCGATAGTATGAGGAGAATGATCCGATCCGAGGGTGTCGCATCGCCCTTCGCAGAACGCTTCCCAGAGTCTCGCCCTGACCGATTTGGACCTTATCGGAGGATTTATCTTTGCCCGCGTCCCCAGTCCGCATTCCGTGTCAAGAAGCAAATGATGCGGAGTCACCTCGGTCGACACACCCTTTTTCCTCGCAAGGTCGAGTATTTCATTCTGGGTAACATGGAGCAGGTGGAGCTTCGCGTTCCCCGAGATCGATTCGCATATGAATTTCGCGGCAGAAATCTCCTGCTCACCTGATCTTCGTCTGTCATGATCTGAAAGATTCCTTTCTGTGCCGTCCTTCAATCGTCCGAGATGTTCGGCATGGATCATTATCGGCCTGTCGGTCCGCGAGGCTGATGCGATCAGCTGTCCGAGCGAATCAGGAGGAACTCCGAGGCTGCCAGTGGTCTCGCCGAGATAGATTTTGAACGCGGTTGATTTT
>JAOUEZ010000045.1 GCA_029858465.1 Thermoplasmata archaeon
GAAGCAGAAGGAGAAGCTGGCAGAGGCTCTCAAGGCCAAGGAGATCCAGACAGCATTTCATTACCCGGTTCCGATCCATCTTCAGCCTCTCTACAAGCAGATGTACAAGTACGAGGGTGGCGAGTTCCCGAAATCCGAGAAGGCGAGCAGGGCGGTCATTTCGCTTCCGATGTACCCCGGGCTAAATGATGAGCAGGTCAAATTCGTGTGCGACTCGATAGTCGAATTCTTCAGCAGGTGATTGGACATGACGAAGCTCAATGTAGGAGTGATCGGCACAGGATACTGGGGGAGAAAGCTTGTCGATGAGTTCTCGAATATCGAGGATGCGTCCATTGAGGCGATTTCAGATCTGAGCCAGGACAATTTAAAATTCTGTGTTGACCGGTTCAAAGTGAAGAAGACATTGACAGATTTCCACGAGCTTCTCGCGATACCGGAGATCAAGGCGGTCGCGGTCGCGACACCAAACGCGACGCATTATCAGATATGCAAGGAAGCGCTGGAAGCGGGCAAGCATGTCCTTGTCGAGAAGCCCATAACTCTCAATTCAAAACAGGGATGGGAGTTGGTGAAGCTCGCCGAGGAGAGGAAGCTCGTTCTATCCGTAGGCCACATTTTCAGATTCAATAATGCAATATCGGAAGTCAAGCGCCTGATCAAGGAGCGTTTCTTCGGGAAGATATTCCTCATGGATCTTACTTGGACAAACCTCGAGAAACCATTCTCGGACAGGGATGTGATCTTCGATCTCGCCCCTCACATGTTTGACATGATGAATTATCTGCTAGAAGATTGGCCGATTGAGGTCTGCGCAACTGGAACGATGCACAGAATCGAGGTCATAGAGACGGCCGTCATGCACACGAAGTTCAAGGACGGTCTGATGGCCAGCGCGACATTGAGCTGGGTCATTCCCAAGAAGACTCGGCAGCTTGCAATAATCGGCGAATCAAGATCCATGTTCGTCGATGCGGTCGGCCAAGACATAACTGTATTCGAGAGCGGATACACGTACAAGCTCGGGGTCGACAGGAACAACACGATAAAGGACGAACTGATGCATTTCATAGAGTCTATCCACAATCCCCTGAGCGAGACAAGGAACAGCGGAGCCATCGGCGTGAAAACAATAGAACTCATCGAGGCCACGAAGCAATCCATCGCTCAGAAGAAATGCATGCCCGTGCTCTCCAAGTGATCATCCGATCCCTGGGCGACAATTAAATATCGACTCTCCTATTGATACCTCCAGATGCCATCGATACTGATGTTGCTTTCGAAACCCTATCCGCACGATACTCGGGTGAAACGAGAGGCTCGGTCGCTTTCCGCCACTATGCATGATGTGCGCGTCCTTTCTTGGAATCGTGAGAGGAGCAAATTCGATTCTGACGGCAGTCAGGAAGGAATCAAGGTCTCACTGATCGGTCCGAGATGCCCTGAGCGCAGCTTCAGAAGCTTCATTCTGAAATTGCCAATCTTCTGGATATCCTGCCTGAGGATGTCAAAAAATATTCAGTTCAATGTCGTCCATGCCCATGATTTCGACACCCTGCCGATAGGATACCTCATCAGCAAGCTAAGGGGTGCGAGGCTGGTCTACGATGCACACGAATCATATGCGGACATGATAGTGGGAGAGGCTCCAAAATGGATCATCTCCTGGGTAATAAGGATCGAAGGCATGCTTCAAAAGAGAGCGGATGTCGTCATAGCATCGAATCCGAAGGTGGCCGAGAGGATAGGCGCGAAGAGATCCATCATCGTCATGAATTGCCCGAGCAAGGGAGAACTCGCTGAATCTGTATTGGAAGTCTCTCCGAAGGAACGGACGGGCGATCTTATACTGGGATATTTCGGCTCTCTCGAACCGGGAAGATTCATCGGGGAAGCTATGGTGGTGATCCCAGATCAAAAACAGTACAAGCTCGTGATAGCCGGTGACGGGACTCTCATCAGGAGGGTCAAGGAGTTCGCATCCAAATCCGACCAGATAGCCTATTTCGGCCTGCTTTCTCATTCGGAGGTCATCAAGAGATCGAAACAGTGTTATGCAATGCTGATAATGTTCGATCCATCAAATCGCAACAACAGGATCGGGGCTCCCAACCGACTTTTCGAGGCCATGGCCATGGGCATACCGGTCATAGTCACCGACAACACACTTGCAGCGGAAATAGTCAAGAAGGAGAAATGCGGGTTCGCCTGCAAATACGACATATTCGCCTTCATCGCCCTGCTCAAAGAGCTCAGGAATCGCATCCCAGAGGCTGCGGAGGCGGGCAGCCAGGGGCGAGCAGCATACGAGAGGGAATACAACTGGGAGGCCCAGGTATCCAAAATGTTAGATGCCTATTCCCGGCTATCCTGAGCGGAAAACCTCCGGGCGACGCCTCTCGCATCACCCCCTCGATTTCCACTAAAAGAGCGTTTGCTGGGAATAATATTCGGTAGAATATTATTGGAAGAAACAATTATATTCCTCTTTGTCTATTAGCTGTAATGTCCGACACCTGTCGGACTCAATGGGATGGGATGCAGAAAGTGACTGTCATACTGCACTGCGACTAGGTCATTTTTTCGCATCACGGTCGGAGCGGATGAGCGATGCACCTCAAGGAAGTAGAGATAGAAAACTTCAAATCTTTTGGCAAACGGACGCGAATACCCATTCTGCCTGGATACACTGCGATAACCGGCCCAAACGGCTCCGGGAAATCGAACATATCCGATGCGATTCTATTCGTCTTGGGGCCGAAGAGCTCCAGGGTCATTCGTGCGGGAAGGCTCACCGATCTGATATTCAACGGCGGCTCATCCGGCCATCGGGCGTCAGAATGCAAGGTCAGCCTCTACTTCGACAACGGCGACAATCTCATCCCGATTGACACAGAGACGGTCAAGCTGACAAGATTGGTAAGGCTCTCGGAAAGCTCCGAGGAAGGCTACTATTCCTATTATTATGTGAATGACAAGAAATCCTCTCTGGGAGAGATCGAAGAACTACTGGCGCATGCGCGAATCTCTGCTGACGGCTATAATTTCGTGCAGCAGGGGGATATCACGAAGATAGTCCAGATGGGACCTGTGGATCGAAGGCGGATATTGGACGACATCGCAGGGATAAGCAGGTTCGACGATGACATTGTCAAGGCGGAAAAGGAGCGCCTGGAAGCGGAGGACAACATCTCGAAGCTCAACATAATAATCGACGAACTCCGGAAGCAGATGAAGCAGCTGGAATCTGACAGGGAGTGCGCGATGAAATATCGCGATATGCGGGACAGGCTCGTCCTATCCAAAGCCCAGCTCGCAGCAAAGAAAAGGGACGAGGTCGAGAAAGAGCTCGCAACGATTCAATCGCAGATTCAGAACTACGAGAAGGAGAAAGTGCAGCTGCAGGAGACCACGGAAAAAGCGAGAGATGAGATCAAGCATATCGAGCAGCAGCTGTCAGAGGTCGAGGCAAAGATAATCGAGAAGGGAGGAGACAGCGCCAGGCAGACCAAAGAGAAGATTGATCAGATAAGGATCGATCTGGCGAGAGCGACTGACGCCGTGCAGACTGCGGAGGAGAAGCTCACGGACCTCGCGCAGCAGATCAAAATCACGAAGGAAGAGGTTAAAAAGGTCAACAAGGAGCTAGATCAGCTCGAAGAGAAGAAAAAGGATCTCTCGGGCACGATAGACGAGAAGGGGGCTCGGCTCAAGGAGTTGAAATCATCTCTCTCTAAGAAGCAGGGAGAGATCACGGAATCCGACGAGAAGCTCGGCAAGATGCATGGAGATATGGACCAACTGGTCAAGAGCATCACTTCGAAGGAGGATTCATACAGAGGGCTTGTGATCGAGCAGGACAAGTTCAGCGGGAAGATAGAGCGTCTGAAGAGCGAGATCACGGAGCTCGAGGAGTCGAAGAAGACATACGAGTTCGAACTCAAGGACGCGGATTGGAGCGAGAAGCAGCTGGCCACGGACAAGAAGAGCTCTGCGGGCGAGGTGAAGAAGCTCCAGGAAAATTATTATTCGAAGAGGAACGAGGAGAAGAAACTCGCAAAGGAATCGCAGGAACTCGAGGAAGCGATCAAATCTCTCACAAGGGAGTATAACAGGCTGAAGGCAGAGGCCGATGCAGTGAAGATGGTCGCCGAGGGATACACATCGGCAGTCGGCAGGATCATCGAGGCAAGGGACAAGTCGGAGATCAAGGGGATACATGGCACCGTGTCCGATATCTGCAATGTTGATTCGAAGTACGGCACGGCAATATCCGTCTCGGCCGGCAACAGGCTTCAGGCAGTAATCGTCGACAGTGACGATGTCGCATCGAAATGCATCGACATCCTGAAGAAGAGCAAGCTCGGAAGAGTCACCTTCCTCCCGCTCAACAAAATGGTCGAGGGGAAGTCGAGGGGAAAGGCGATGCTCGCGGCTAAGAAATCGCTGGGGTACGCGATCGACCTCGTTGAATTCGACGATAAATATCGTGCGGCTATGTGGTATGTTTTCGGAGATACTATCGTCGTCGGAAGCATGGGCGAAGCCAGGGCGATGATGGGCGGGATCAGAATCGTCACATTGGAAGGGGATCTGATAGAGGCATCAAACGCCATGATCGGAGGGACACTCGAGAAGGGCGGCAGGATAGGCGCGCCCTCGCATTCAAAGATCGAGAAGGTCGGGTCGGACCTCAGGACCGCTACCGAGCAGGCGGAGAAGCTGAACGATAGGCTATGGGAGCTCAAGGAAGAACTGACAAACCTCGAGGACCAGCTCAAGACCGCGAGCGTCAGCGACGGCGGCCAGGACGCAAAGATGGCCTCGATAGAGATGAAGAAGAAGGAGTTCGCGCAGAAGATCGCGACAAAGAACTCCGAGCTCGATGCGAAGGGCAAGGAGCTCTCCGAATCGCTCGATTCTCTCGAGGACTGCAAGGAGAATATCGAATCGATCGAATCCGAAATCACCGCCCTGAAGAAGACGAGGGACGAGCTCGGGGAGAAGATCCAGAAGGCAACCCCGAAAGAGATAGCTCAGGCGCTTAAGAAGGTCGAGGGAGAAATACTTGAACTGACGACTGCGGTCGCCTCTCTGTCATCGCAGAGGGAGACCATCGCGAAGCAGATCGAGCTTGTTGAGGCGAGGAAGTCCGAGTTCGAGACAGCTCTGAAATCCTATATTGACGAGACAGCTGCAAACAAGAAGAAGATCACCGAGAACAAAGAGAAGACTCAGTCTCTCGAGACGGAGCTGAACGCGCTCAGGAAGCTCGAGGAGTCGATGGGCGCGGAGATCGAGAAGCTGAGGAAGAAACGTGACGATCTATACAAGCAGAAAACTGATTCCGAGGCCGCGATTGACAAGCATCAGTCGAAGATGGAGACGACTCATGACCTCATAATTGGCCTGAAGACGAAGCAGGGAGCGGCCGAGATCGCGTTGAACGAACTGATAGCTGAGCTGTCAACTTACACCATCGACATATCCCAACAGAAGCTGCCGCCGATAAGCGAGCTGAAGGAGATCATCCAAAAATGCGAATCAGAGATGAACTCGCTCGGCATCGTCAACCTGCGCGCAATAGAGGACTACGATGAGAAGAAGCAGAGGTTCGACACCGTCAGGACGGAGATATCACAGCTGTCCAAGCAGAGGACGAACCTGATCAAGCTCGTCGCCGAGCTGAATGACAAGAAGAAGTTCGGACTCATGAGAGTGTTCGAATCGATAAGGGAGAATTTCAAGAGGATATATGCGGACATGTCAGGCGGCGGAGAGGCCGACCTGATACTCGAGAACTCGGAGGAGCCGCTCCAGGGAGGCCTGATACTCAGGGCGAGGCCGAGGGACAACAAGGAGCTCAGGCTCGAAGCGCTCAGCGGCGGAGAGAAGAGCCTCACTGCGCTGTCTTTCATATTCGCCATTCAGCAGTATGAGCCGTCCCCGTTCTATCTGCTCGACGAGGTGGACATGTTCCTCGACGGCGTTAATGCGGAGAATGTCGCCAGGGCAATCGGGAAGAACGCCGCTAACGCGCAGTTCCTGCAGGTGTCCTTGAGAAAGACCACGCTCAAAGAGGCGGATCACATGATAGGCGTGACAAGGCTCGCGACAGGGATATCCCAGGTCATCCTCAAGCCGAATATCGGTGACGAAATGCCCGAGGCCGAGGATGTGCCCGAGCCTCAGGAGGCGGGCTGAGATGATAAATCCGGAGTGCGAGTCGATACTTGGGCATCTCATGTTCCACCGTGCGCTCATCGACGATTCCGAGGAAACAGACAAGGGCGACCGGCTGGAAAAATATGTCAAAATGGTCGAGGAGATGAAGAAGGGCATTCACACGATCTCCAGCGACCCGTTCGAGAGAAGCGTCTCGATCGCGTTCGAGCTTGTCGTGGGCAACAAGATGAACCCTTGGGAGATCGACCTGATTGAATTCTCGAAGATGTACCTTCAAAAGGTGAAGAAGACCGAGGACATCAACCTCCTCGTTGCCGGAAGGCTCGTGCTTATGGCATGGGAGATTTTCAGGATGCAGACGGAGGATCTCCTGATAAGGGTAGACAAGCCGGACACGATGGAGAATTATTTCGACGGCTGGGACACCGATGCGATACAACTCTATTCGGAGATTGGCCAGCCGAGCGGCGCGATAGAGATAATGAACGGCGGGATACAACTCACCGAGGCTGCAAGGAGAGCGCCGACGGAAAGACAGGTCTCGCTTGTCGAGCTCCTCGACGCGTTCGAGGAGGCTAAGCACGAGGTCGCGGTCAGGGCGGAGATATCGAAATATCTTCAGAAGTACAAGCCGAAGGATTTCGACGACGGTGCGCATAAGGACACTCTCGAGCAGGACATAACGTCGACCTGGGAGCGGATACTGCAGATCGGCCCCGGCTCGATACCGTTGATTGATCTGACGCACGGCGGAATAGAGGACACGGTCGCTGTCTTCGTCAGCATTTTGTTCCTTGCGAACATGGGAAAAATATCGGTTTGGCAGGAGAAGCCGCCGTACGGCGAGATATTCGTCGAGATAGCAGACAAGAAGAACATCGCATCGATACGCGCGACCGACGAGGACATCATCGACCTCACTGCGATAACGAGCACGGAGTCGACAAACGGATCAACGGTGGTCAAGTGAGCAATGACAGCGAAAGACTCGTAGAGGCCGCGCTATTCATGGCGGGCAAGCCCGTTACAGTCTCGGAGATTCAGGAAACCCAGAATATCGATTCGAGGACGATCAGGAGCGCCCTCAACAAGCTTCAGGATAAGTATGAATCTAAGGACATGGCGATCGAGGTCGTGAAGATCGGGACTAAATATGTCATGCAGGTCAAAGAGCAGTACAGGCCAAATGTGGAATCGATCGTCACGCCTGAACTCTCGAAGGAAGTCCTGAAGGTCGCATCACTTATTGGATATTATCAGCCGATCCTGCAAAGCAGGCTTTCCGCTCTGGCGGGGCCGCAGATATATGACGGCGTTAGAGAGCTAGTGGAGATAGGTTTTATCAGAGCGAAGCCGAAGGGGCGCAGCCTCGAACTCACCACGACTTCGAAGTTCATCGAATACTTCGGAATCAGTGCTCGGTCGCGCAGCGAAGTGAAGGCCTGGTTCGAGAAGAAATTGCATCAGGTCCCAGGCAAAGATTAAATAGATTCATCAGTTATGAGCTGACCGTGATTTGAGATGGTGATGCCTCTAAGCCTTCTTGAGAAGTCGGTGAACAAGAAAGTGTCTCTTCTGCTTAAGGACAACAGAGTTCTAGAAGGCACTCTGATCGGCTATGATGACTACCTGAACATGGTCATCGAGAATACTGAGGAGACCAACGGGGATCAGGTAAAAAGGCTCGGGACGGTCATCCTGAGAGGGAACAACGTCGTGAGCATAACGCCGCAGTCCTGAGCGATAGAATTTCTGCCAGCAGATTCCCTGATTCTTATCTTTGAGCCAAAACATTATTGTCATTCCTCCAACTATATCCGACGCAATGCAAGCCGTGATGTTGGTAGGAGGACTGGGCACAAGGCTTCGTCCGTTGACTTATCGCCTTCCGAAACCGATGGTGCCTGTCATGGGAAGACCGCTCATGATGCATGTGATCGAAGCGCTTCCCGAAGAGGTCGATCAACTTATTGTCCCTGTCAGCTACAAGCGGGAGATCATGGAGGAATTCATCAAGATCCAGGAGCTCCCGGTCAAGATAACAATAATTGATGAGCCAGAGCCTTTGGGCACGGGCGGCGCGGTCAAGAATGTCGAAAAATATCTTGACAAGAAAGAGACTTTTCTCGTATTGAACGGGGATATCATATCATCGGTCGATCTTTCCGAGTTCGTCGCATTTCACAAGCGAAAAAAGGCGATAGCATCGATAACCCTATGGGAAGTTGAGGATCCGACGCCGTTCGGCGTGGCGCAGCTGGACAACGATTTGCAGATAATGCGATTCCAGGAGAAGCCCTCGAAGGAAGAGGCGTTCTCAAAGCTGATCAACGCGGGAGCTTACGCAATCGAACCAGAGGTTTTGGACGATATTGGTCCGGGATTCGTATCCATGGAGCGAACCGTCTT
>JAOUEZ010000234.1 GCA_029858465.1 Thermoplasmata archaeon
AGAGAGAAATATGTCCAAGCCTTCGCGAACGGCTATGGGTTAAGCACTGTAATTGTCCGCCCGTTCAACATTTATTCTGCCAGGGCGGACCCCGAAAGCCCTTATTCCGGGGTTATCACGAAATTCGTCAACTGGGCGAAGGAAGGGAAGCCACTATTGGTCGAGGGCGATGGGGATCAGACGAGAGATTTCATTCACATCAGCGATGTCATCCAAATGATCGCCCTTGTCGTCAAGAAATCGAATCTGTCCGTCGGAAGGGCATTCAATTGTGGAACTGGTAAGAAATCATCGATAAACGAGCTCGCTCAGATAATAAGCAGGTCATCGAAAAAGGATATTGAGATCAGGCATATCGAGCCACGGCAGGGAGACATAAGGAATAGTTGCGCCGATATCTCGCTCGCACAGGAGAAGCTCGATTATCTTCCACAAAGAAATCTATCGGATGGGATTAAGGAGCTATTGGACTGAGCTACCGCTCATCCTTTCCCTATTCCTTTATAGATAAAACCGAGGCGCTCCGCCTTCTTCTTGTCGAATATATTGCGTCCATCAATTATGATTTTATTCTTCATGGATTTCGCAATGTCTTCCAATTTGAGGTTCAGATATTCCTTGTGCCTTGTCAAGAAAACCGCGCAATCCGCGTTTCTCAATACTTTATCGAGATTCCTGACGATTTCGACTTTTCCATCTTCCTCGGCAAATGGATCATGAACTGCTATGTTGTATTTCTTATGAAGGCGATCAATGACAATCTTCGCTGGTGAGTTCCTAGAATCCCCCGAGTTCTCGAGAAACGAATATCCAAGAATTGCAATTGTGATATCTTTCCTCTTATCGAGCTTTGCTTCTTCCATTGCCTTCAACACGAGTTCGGCGACATGTTCGGGCATTCTGTCATTGACTTTTCTCGCCGTTGGGATGAGCTGAGGGTCGGCATCCTTTCCTCCATGAACGAGTAGCCAAGGATCTTTCGGAAGGCAGTGACCGCCCACGCCAGCGCCTGGCAAATGCATGTCTCTGAAAGGACTTGTATTCACAAGCTTTCTGACTTCGAATGCATCTATCCCAAGTTTTTCGCATATTAGAGCTACTTCATTTGCAAAAGCTATCTGAACATCCCGGTAGGTGTTTTCCGAAGTCTTGACGACCTCAGCGGTTGTCATATCTGTTGTGTGTATATTTCCCTTCATAATTGGTTCGTACCACTTCTTCGCAATATCCGTGCTTTTCTCATCGAGTCCTCCGAGCACCCTGTCCAGATTAACGAGATTGAAGATGAGTTTGCCCGACATGACCCTCTCCGGGCAATGGGCAAGATAGAATTCCTTGCCGGCTTTCATACCACTGTTTTTCTCGAGCAGAGGAAGAACCTTGTTCCTCATTGTGCCCGGAGCTACTGTGCTCTCGACGACTATCAGTGAGTCTTTGCATAAGTTGCTGCCGACCTTGTCGACTGCAGAGATAAGACGATTCATAATGGGTTTTTTCTTATCATCTATCGGAGTGTCCACGCATATAAAAATTGCCTGTGCATCTTCGCAACACTCGAAATCTGTGGAGGCTCTGAGCAATCCCGTGTTCACTACTTCATTCAGCATCTCAGGGAGGTTTGGCTCATCCCCCTTCAAGGGATATTCACCTTTATTGATCAGCTCGACCCTCTTCCTGTCGATGTCTATGCCTGTCACCTTGACTCCTGATTTCGCAAGGAGGCAGGCAAGAGGTATACCGACATACCCCATTCCGATTACTGCGGCCTTCTCTCTCAAGAATATCCCGACCGGTACTTCCCTTGAGTATCAATACAATATTTGAAATCTGGCATTGAAACAATGGCAATTGGAAAATACTAAAAGAGAAAAGGTTTTTGAAAGGGGTTTGCCCGTCGTTCAGCTTACTATCTGACTCGTGCCGCACTTCGGGCACATGACCTCAATCGGGCGCTTGGATGTCGCGACCTCTATCGGGGACCCGCATGCGGGGCACTTAACCGTCGATTTAGGCTGATATGTCTCGGCCTTCTCCTCCTTCGGAGCCTCGGGCTTCTTCGCGGCTCCC
>JAOUEZ010000046.1 GCA_029858465.1 Thermoplasmata archaeon
GCTGCTTTTCCTCGCTGCAGGAAGCGTGATACACGGAATCGGTACGCAGGACCTGAGGCGGATGGGCGGTCTCAGCAAGGCGATGAAGTTAACATCGTTAACCATGCTCGTCGGATCATTGTCCATTGCAGGCATACCGCCCTTCAGCGGTTTTTGGAGCAAGGACGAGGTGCTCGCGACAACCTTCCATGCCTATGAGAACAGCGCAGGCTACAACGATGTATTCTTGATGCTCTGGGTATTGGGAGTCGCAACCGCATTCATGACCGCTTTCTACATGTTCAGGATGTGGTTCATGGCATTCACCGGGAAGCAGAGGTCGGAAGGGCATGCCCACGAATCTCCGAGATCGATGACATATCCGCTCATCATTCTAGCGTCGCTCGCGGTCGGCTCAGGGTTCCTGATGTTCATAGGCTCAGGTTTCTTCTCATTCGTGTCAGAATCAATCGCGGCGATTGGGCCTGGTGTTGCTGTAGAAGCAGTCGATCCGTTCCATGCGGTGATTGAGATATTCGCAAGCCCGCTGACATACGCTTCGCTCATCGTGTCAATATTCGGGGTCACGACGGCCTATATGATCTATTATAAGGGCAGATGGTCCGTCGCGAAGTTGGCCTCGGGATTGCCGGGCAAAATACAGCATCTGCTTGAGAACAGGTACTACATAAGCTGGTTCTACGACGCCTTCGCGTACAACATCATCTATGGCATGTCGCTACTGGTAGACATATTCGACAGATATGTCATCGATGGAGCAATCAACGGGATCGCTTGGCTGAGCAGGAAGACCGGAGGCACATTGAGACGATCTCAGACCGGATACGTTCAGAACTACATCGCGGTGATACTGCTCGGCGCATGCGTTCTGCTTATTCTCTTGATGATACTGGGAGGTGGAGGATAGATGTTCGAGGACATCCTCCAGGGAGTGCCGGTACTCAGCCTGCTGATACTCCTGCCCTTGATAGGCGCAATTCTGGTTTTCGCGTTTGGCAAATCTCTGAAAATTGTCAGGATAATCAGCCTGATTTTCTCAGGGATACCGGTCGCGCTAGTTGTTATGATATTCTTCGCGTTTCAATGGGGAGGAGCGCTTCCGGATGGGGAGACATTCGCCGATCCCCAATTCTATGAATCATACAGTTGGATACCGAGTCTTGGAGTCTCGTATACCGTCGGGATAGACGGAATAAGTCTTCCGCTTCTCCTGATTACTCCTCTGCTCACTTTCCTGTCGATACTGTTCTCCTGGGATGTCAAGACAAGGCCAAAGGAATATTTCGGCCTGATCCTCATCATGCAGGTCGGGATAACCGGCGTCTTCGTCCTTCTCGACTATTTCGTGTTCTACATTTTCTGGGAGATCGTCCTCATACCGATGTATTTCCTGATAGGCATCTGGGGAGGGCCGAACAAGGATTATGCCGCCATCAAGTTCTTCATTTACACTCATGTGGCGAGCTTGGTCATGCTCCTCGCAATCATGGCGCTGTATTTCCAGGCCGGAGCGACCTCTTTCGACATGATCGAGCTCGGACATGTCGCACCCGGGTTCAGCACGGCATTCCAGGTCATAGCTTTCGGGGCGTTTCTGTTCGGCTTCGGCGTCAAGATGCCAATGGTGCCCTTCCATACTTGGCTTCCTGATGCGCACGTCGAGGCCCCGACGGCGGGAAGCGTCCTGCTTGCAGGATTACTGCTTAAGATGGGGGGCTACGGACTCATAAGGGTCGCAATACCGACTCTGCCACAGGGTGCGACGACTCTCGCGCCGTTGATGGCAGTGATTGGAATCGTGAGCATACTCTATGCCGCCGTCGTCTGTCTGGCCCAGAAGGATCTCAAGAAAATGGTCGCATACTCGTCTGTGAGCCATATGGGTTTCGTGATGGTGGGATTCGCAACTCTCGGCTCCGTCGGAATAGTCGCTGGCGTCTTCCAGATGTTCGCCCATGGGCTTGTCACGGCAGTATTATTCATGTCCTGCGGAGTGGTTCAGCATCATTGCGGTACGAGGATCATCCAAGAACTCGGCGGCATTTCCAAAATGATGCCCGTCCTCACTGCTCTCATGACTGCCGGCTTTCTAGCGTCTCTGGGACTGCCCGGTCTGGTCAGTTTTGCCGCGGAGTTCCTGATATTCTATTCGATATTCGTCACCTATGGACTTTGGTTGTTCCTGCCGATATTGAGCGTCGCAATAACCGCGGGATATTATCTCTGGGCGCTGCAGAGATCGATGTTCGGTCCATTGAACAATAAAATTGATGCGCCCAAAATTCACGATGCTAACTGGTACGAGTCTGTCCCCATGGGCATTCTAATCGCATTGATTGCACTCTTCGGCATATTGCCCGCAATAATACTGAGCAGGATCGGGGACGCGGTAGACATAGTCCTTCGCGGTCTGGGGGTGGGCTGATTGACCACAACGGCTGAGTATTTCGCAGTCATGAGTCCGCAGATAATCCTGCTGATATTCGCGCTCATCTGCCCCGCGCTCGACCTCTGGCTCAAGATGCGCAAGGGGATCGCCTATTGGACCCTGATCGGGCTCGCCGCAGTCGGGATAATTGAGACGCTCGCGCTTATACCCGAGACAAGATCCCTCGTCTCATTCCTGTTCTGGACCGACCCACCGACCACCGAGGTCTTCCAAATTAGCGCATTCTCGCAGCTGTTCACAATAGTTTTCATCTTTGTCGGAGGGCTCGTCGCGTATGCATCTCCTCCATACATCAGGAAGGAGAAGCATCACGGTGAGTATTATGCGCTTCTTTTAATCGCGGTCACAGGAATGTCATTTGTTGCTTCCGCGGCTGACCTTATCGTGATATTCGTCGGTCTGGAAATCGCGAGCATTTCCAGTTATGCGCTGACAGGTTTCCAGAAATCGGTCAAGAGATCCACCGAGGCCGCGATGAAATACTTCATTGTCGGGGGATTCTCCTCCGCGATAACGCTCTTTGGCATATCGCTCGTGTATGGAGCCGGAGGAAGCTCCAATCTCGCCCAGCTCGGCACATTGGTGACCGTCGGCGGCGCTCTCGAACCGATAGTAATCCTCGGCATAGGCATGCTGATCGTGGGCCTTGGATTCAAGATAGCCGCCGTGCCGTTCCATATGTGGGCTCCCGATGTATACGAGGGCGCGCCCACAACGATAACCGCTCTATTGGCCGCGGGCTCGAAGAAAATGGGCGTCGCGGCATTTTTCAAACTATTCCTTGTAGCATTGCTGGCAGTCAAAGCCGATTGGGATGTAGTGATCAGCATCGTCGCGGTGCTTACGATGACCGTCGGCAACTTAGTAGCGATCCAACAGGAGAGCGTCAAAAGGATGCTGGCTTACTCGAGCATTGCGCAGGCGGGCTACATCTTGATCGCGATCCCTGTGGCGACCGATTACGCCGTCGCCGGTGGCATTTTACATGTAATAACTCACGCCGCCATGAAGTCCGGCGCATTCTTTGTGATAGTCGCGCTTACCGTTGTCGGCCTCGGAGAGACGATGAAAGATTTCACAGGGCTGAACAAGCGCTCCCCGTTCCTCGCCTTCTCGATGGCCATCTTCGTACTGTCATTGGCAGGGATCCCTCCTCTCGCCGGGTTCTATAGCAAGTTCGTGCTGTTCTCATCGGCGGTATTCGAGGCATCGGGGGCGTATTCATGGCTCATTTGGCTCGCCGTCGCAGGCATACTCAACAGCGCATTGAGCCTGTTCTATTATGCGAGAATCATCAAATCGATGTATGTCGACAAAGGAGAAAGCACGGAAAGATTGCCTGTGCCGATGTCGATCAAGATAGTCATTGCAATTGCTTTAATCGCGACGATAGTGATCGGTATATACCCCGAGCCATTCTTGAGCGCCTCTCTCGGAGCGGCGGAGGCACTGAACAACCTGCTGCCAATCGGGCTATAAAAAGAACATAGTTATGCAGGCTTACCAGTAATCCGAAATTTGGTCCATTAGGCTCGCGACTTTTAAGTGGCTTCATAGGGTAGAATTAAGTATAAAATGTCTCATAATGAGGCCTACATGGGCACTAAATCCTGGGACCTCGGTATCAACGAGGAGCTCGAAAAGGTGGAAAGGAGGATGAAAGAACTTGTGTCCTCCTCTCAGCGTCTGCTAACAGATATTTCGCTCCACGTCATCGACGCGGGAGGAAAGAGGCTCAGACCCACTCTCTCGATCCTCTCGCATCATGCGCTTCACGGGAACGATCTCGTAAGATTAATCGATATCTCAGCTGCGATGGAGCTGATACATTCCGCGACGCTCGTGCACGACGATATTAACGATGGAGCGGAGATGAGACGCGGAAAAAAGGCCGCTTATAGAAAATATGGCCTCCACGAGGCGATTGTCACCGGTGATTTCCTATTCGCCAGGGCGTTCTATATCGGCGGAACTTTCGGAAAAAAAATAGTCGAACTCGTTGCGGAATCGACGACGCACGTGGCTGAAGGAGAAATGATGCAGTATGCCCACAGGAAAGATCCAAAGCTATCTGTGGACCAATACCTCAAGATCATCGAGGGGAAGACGGCATATCCCATACGTACCGCCGCTCAGCTTGGAGTCTGCCTGGCCGAGGGTAGTTCGGAGGACTTAAGGAATTTCGGGGAATACGGCCTGAACCTCGGAATAGCGTTCCAGATTGTGGATGACATCCTTGACATCAACGGAAACGAACAGAACCTTGGAAAGATGATCGGTTCCGACTTGAGGGAGGGAAACCTCACGCTTCCTGTGATACTTGCCAGGGATCACGACAAGGAGATCGGGAAGCACATAAGGGAATTCATGAAGGATGAAAAGCCAGATGAGAAGAAGATCACGGACTGTCTCGAGATGGTGCGCAAGAGTGGAGCGATAAAGAACTCTCTCGAAATAGCAAAAGGCTACGCAGAGGGGGCGAAGGAATACATCGAACATGTATCCGCATCAAAGTATCATGAAAGACTGATGGAGCTCACCGAGCTCGTGATAAATCGAGCGACTTAGTCTTCGCAGGAGCGGGGACATTGAAAGTCGATGTTCTTGTTATAGGAGCCGGCCCTGCTGGCAGTTCCACCGCCAGAGAGATTGCCGAGAGCGGTTTCTCCGTACTCGCTATTGACAGAAGGAAGGAGATCGGATTTCCTGTGCAATGCGGAGAGTTCCTCCCGACCCCGGATGAGCTCAGAAGAATACTGCCGCGAAGCGAGGATTACGGGGACCTTTTCGAGATAGAACCAAGGCTCGTCGAACGAGAGACATCTTTGATTGAACTGTACGGGCCTTTTGGGATAAGATACGACATGGAGTTCAGCGGGCTCACTCTCAACCGGAGAGAATTTGATAAAAGCCTGTGGGGCAGGGCGGAGAAGACAGGGGCGACACTAGAGAAGGAAACCGAGTTCTTCGAATTGAAGAGCGACAGGGTCGCAATGACTTCAGCAGGAGATATCGAATTCGATTATATCGTCGGTGCCGACGGACCGCTGTCAAGAGTGAGAAAATGCCTCTCGCTGAGCGAACCTTCGGCCATGAGCCAGGCCGTCACAGGGCAGGCCAGGGGAGACTTCGGGGAAAATGTCAGGATGTATTTCGGCTCGATAGCTCCGGGAGGATATGCATGGGTGATTCCAAAGAGAGCTTCTGCAAATGTCGGCCTTGGTACCCAGAAGGAGTTCTGCAAGGAGCCGCTGTCCGATCTGATCAAAAGGTTTGCAGAAGGATTCGAGATGAATATCGAAGAGTTCGCGTACGGGCAGGTGCCCATATCAGGACCTATAAAGCGGACAGTGTCGGGCAATGCGCTGCTTGTGGGAGATGCCGCAGGTCAGGTGATGGCGACCAACGGTGGAGGCATACCGATAGCAATGATCTGTGGAAGAATCGCCGGACGCTGCATTGCAAATGTCCTGAGAGGAAAAGGCAGGATATCGGATTATGATACGGAATGGAAGAGGCAGATATTATCGCCGCTCAAGAACGCCGCAAGGACGAAGGCGATCGCCGATTACTTCTTCGCGACGAATCGCAGATTGAAATTCGCCATGAAAACACTGGGATTGAACGGCCTTGAGAGGGCCATCCTGTGCAAGAGAGTGTTCTACCTGTTCTGAGCTATATGTCTTCGCTCTTGTATCTTTTGGGCAGAAGCTCCTTACCGCAAATAATGCATTCTCCCATGTCGCGATCGTATTCTTTGCCGCAGCCTCTGCAGACGTATTTCCAATAATAGATTTTCTTGATGCCTCTCGTTTCCATGGGAATGCACTTGAGACCCAAGATCTTCGCCGTGTTTCCTATTGAGTAATCGTCTGATATGAGAGGTACGGATTTTTCGAGAGCGAGAGCAATCACATCGATATCAGTCGGGGACAATCTGTCAATATCTCCGGTTTTTTCTGCGAATTGCTTGACCTTCTCAACGCTATCTTTTCCGGGGGCTTCGACAAATATTCTGACACCTACGAGCAAGCGAACCCGGTCGTTCAAACCCCATGCCATAAGCTCGTCGAGCACTCCCTGGGGGACGATTATCTCAAAATCCACAGGGAAATCTTTGGCGTTGAATAATGCGGTGGTATCAAGCACGTGCAGCACTGCAATCACTCCTCATTTCCTTGATCGATTTTCATTTCCTGAACGGTCTTGAACAGATCCTCAGCTATCTTGCCAATCCCCAGCTTATCTTCTTCGATGAGGACATCCTGCAGAACCGCCTTTATCGCTGGTCTTGGCGGGACGAATATACATTCTGGCGATTCTCTGGTAGACATCTCGAACGTACCGATGTCCTCAGCTATTCTGACAATCTCGACCTTATCCAAACCGATTAGGGGCCGCACAATCGGTATTGACGCAGCTTGCTCGATAACGCCAATATTCTGGAGTGTCTGAGATGCAACCTGTCCGAGCGAATCGCCCATGATTATAGCGCTGCCCCCGGTTCTCTCGCAGAGCTTCTCCGCCACCCTTAACATCATGCGCTTGCAGAGCACGCAGGTCAGTCTCGGGGAGGCCGAGCCATAGAACCTTGAAAGAGCCCTTGTATGCTCGAAAAAGTACAACGGAATTTCCTGACCGAGCTCCTTTGACAAGCATTTGACGATCGAGGATATTTTCTTGATATGCATATCGCCGCCCTTCGGATTGACGAAACCGGAGATGGCAACGAGCCTGACCCCCTGTTTTCCCATTAGATATCCTGCCACCGGGGAGTCTATTCCTCCAGATATCAGCAATACCATGATTGGAGACATATAAGGGTCAACCTGTGGTAATCCACAGCTGATAATTAGAATATTCGGAATAAGGCAGAACCTGACGGGATGCAATGCTTCTTTGTGACGGCGTCTCTAATCCGATCATGTGTATAGGTTGAATCTCTTTGTGGAGTCGTCATTGATGTAGACGGGGTCGTAATCGTCTTCTTCCTCGGACTCCTCCATCACAACGTTCAGCAGCATGTTGACGATTTCCCGCATCTGATTAAGTTCTTCCCTGAGTCTCTTAATTTCTGCGAGAAGCTCTGTATTGTCTGAAGTCATTACATGCCTCTGGAGCAATTATCACTAACCATTGATTTAGGCTTTTCCCTCATAGATCTATTAGGATTGTCAGAATTTGACATCTCTGTAGTCATCCGCGACTTTTCGGTACTCTGTTCGCTCGCATTTCGGACAAAACAACTTGCTGCCGTGTTGTCTCTCCAATGGCTCCCTGCAGATTTTGCATCTGGCCATGACTACTCCGTAAAGAGGTCCAGCAGTCGTCAGCTGTATGGAGGGCCTCGCCTGTATGACCTCGCCTCTCAATAGATCTGTTTTTCTGTATTCCATTGAGGCGTCCTCAACATACTTGCTGGATATCTTGCTGACATGAATGGTCGCATCGGTCTCGCCTGTGACGCCGCGCTTCGATCCTTCAATGGCGAATATATCGCATCCCACCATTGAGGCTCTGACATCTTTGACCTCGCAAAATACCTTGTCCCCCACTGCGACTGCCATCGGGGGGTTCTCGAAATCCAGCCTTGCCATCTTATTCTTCTCGTCCAACTCGAGATTTCCAATGGCACTCGAATATATCACGCCGTCATGCTCATAGGTTCCAAAACCTGCCATGTATTCTTCGGCGGTCGCGACCGCCTCCCCAGGAAGAACCTTCTTACACTCTTTCTTTTCAGTCAAAATGATTCACCTTCCCTGCACGATCCTTACCAATGACACATATACGAATTCTACTGGCTTCCTGTGAAATTCAAACATGAACGGAATCTTGAACTTATAGTTTTTGATATGGCTAACGTCAGATTTTGCGTCTGTGCAATATTTCGATACGAAATCTATGGTCTCCGTCAGATGGAGCGAATAGGTGACTCTTGATATGCGCATGGCAGCCCTGAGAAAAGGGCGATCAGCCCCTGGCTTTTGGGCGCCGAAGGGTGGATTTTGGAGAACCGTG
>JAOUEZ010000235.1 GCA_029858465.1 Thermoplasmata archaeon
TCGACCTCAAGCTTCGCCTCCTTGAGAAGCAGCCCGGGCGTATCGCCGTCATCTTCCATCCATCCGATGTGTGCCTCTCCGTTCTGCACACTGCATAATTCTTTCTTGAATCTCATCATCGTATGCCTCTTATTGAGGTATGAGCCGTCCATTGCAGCCTCCCTGATCGTATCAAGAGCTATGGATTCATCGTCGAATTCGAAATTCCTCGCGAAGCTCACCGTCGCATCCCAAATCCAGGCATCGACTACGGTCTGCTCGAACGAACCTCCGGAGGAATCATCGATCCCACCTATTCCTGATGCCAAATCAGAAGGGATAAGACATTCGTGCAAGAGCAATGGGATTCCTTCAGATATGCTCCGCATAGTCAGTGAGACGTTTTCAATGGAACATACAGCACTCATAGTTGGCAGGTTATAGTATTTCCCCATTTGAGCCGCTGCTGTTCTTATGAGAGGGCTTTCCATCGCCTGATAGTCTATACCTCCAGTATGAAGATTCGCAGGAGATGAATCGCTGCTGTAAATGAAAGGAGCACCTTTTCTTGCCGTCTGCGAAATTACGAGACTTGCAAGATTCTCCGCATTTAACTGGACCAGCGTGCCCGCTATGGTAATCGGTGAGGTCAGTCCCGCCAAGGAGGCAGTCATCGCCACGACAGGTATACCTGCTTTTGATAGTTCCACCTGAGCCTCGACGAGCCCTTTTTCGAAAGTTAATGGAGAGATGGGGCATTGCACGCAGGAGAATATCGGTCTTTTTGTCAGAGCTTCCTCTCCTCCCACGAGCATAGAGGCTAATTCGATCATCTTCCTTGCCTCATCGCCGGTCATCGATTCCCCCTGCACATGCTTTCGCGTGAAGGCGAAGCTCATCTCGAGCTCAATCACTCCTTTTATCTCAATCGGTTGGTCCATCGGACTTACTAAGGGCCAGAAATAATCAATCTCCGACATCTCATCGGATATTATTGCGATGTCCCGAAGATCGTTCGCCGTAGATGTCCTGATCTCACCCGTGAAAAGATTCTTAATATAGGCACCAGTCCCGCCAGTGGCCGCATAGATCTTGCCTTTTGTAGGGATCTTGATATCAAGTTGTCTATCAAGAGCTGCAAGAAGTATCGATTTCGGTGAGGACGAAAGAGCTGCCTTGACCATCTCTTCTCCGATCAGAATTCTCTTGCCGTCGGATGATCTAGTTGCACCGGCTTTCTCGAGCAACTCTATAGTCGATCCACTCTGTATTTTGACGCCTATCTTTGAGAGGACCTCGAGCGATTTCCTGTTGATCTTGTCAATATCTTCCTTTAGAAGAAACTCGATCTTCGCCCTTGCCATTCAACCCCTGCCTAACCAGATTCAATACTGAAATATTCGATCCCCGGATTCAACTAAGGTGAAGTCGGCATCACATTTTAAAGGCTTCTCTCTGAGAAACAGATATAAGAGCGACACCTATTTGCTATCCAATGCGGCTGATAATAACCTCCCAGGAAGACATAGCCTCGATGAACATTAGGAAATTCCTCCTTCAGGGATGGGATTGGAAGGCGGAAGGCGAATTTGAGGGGAAGCCTGTGCTGAGGCATGACAAATTCCTGATGGCGACGATACCTCAGATTCATCTTGATAGAGATAATGTTGATGAAGAAATCGAAAATTTATCGGGCAGGAAGTTCGACGTTGTCATATTCGCCTCACGGCACCGGGCGGAATCGAAGATTCCGACTCTGACCATCCATCCCATCGGCAACTATTCGAAGGCGGAATTCGGAGGAATTGATGAAAGACTCGTCATGGCCAGCCCGCATCTCATGACTTCTTCGCTCAGGCTTCTGAAGGAGACTGCGGGGGATCTCGAGTTCAATGTCTCTTTCGAGGTAACGCATCACGGGCCTTATCTGGAGACTCCATCGTTCTTCATCGAGATAGGAAGCGATGAATCTCTCTGGGCCCATGAAAAAGCGGCTGAGACGATTGCCAATGTAATAATGAATGCGGAGGAGCAAAGAAATGAGACAATCATATGCGCAGGAGGAGGGCATTAT
>JAOUEZ010000048.1 GCA_029858465.1 Thermoplasmata archaeon
GGCGGCGCTTCGCAAGCTGAGCTTCAATCTTCAGGACATGATGGATTACGACAAATACCCCAATGTCAGGCTCGGCAGGGCTATCCAATACCATCCTGTCGAAGCTTTCCCGAACGACGAGCTCGAACTGAAATCGTTCGGCAATCCCCCGCTGCTCGACAAGCCGCGCGAAGTCTTGAACGAGTTCAAACCTGGAGACTACATCGATTTCTATATGCACGGCCACGAGGGGAAACTGATAGGCTGGATAGAAGTATCGAACACTAAGGACAGTAAGATGCCCTCGCGCTCGTCGATAAAATGGATAGAGCTGTTGTCAGAGCTCACCGCGCTGATAATACAACTGAGAGCCCTTCAAAAGGAACCTTCGGTGTAATCACGAGATAAATTGATCAGCCTCGCGTCAAATGGAAGGCATTAGCATCGATTTCAAATACTCTGTGCTCTTTCTTTTTGAATGAAAATATGAAGGACAAAGTCTGCCTGATAACAGGGGCTACCTCAGGGATTGGAAAGGAGACGGCTAAAGTTCTGGCAGGAATGGGTGCGATCGTTGTAATACCAGTCAGGGATATGGAAAAGGGGAACAATGTCAAGAATCTGATTGTTGAGGAATCTCATGACGCGAGGGTCGAGGTCTTTGAATGCGACCTGTCTTCCTTTGAATCTATTCGAAATTTCTGCGGTGAGTTCAAGGAGAGATATTATGCCCTTCATGTGCTCGTAAATAATGCCGGTCTTTGGGAAAGGGAGAGGAAGGTCTCTGCCGACGGCATCGAACTTACTTTTGCGGTAAATCATCTCGCACCTTTCCTGATGACGCACCTTCTTCTTGATTTGTTGAAGAAAAGTGCACCAGCAAGAATAGTCAATGTCACGTCCGGCCTGCATCAATCCACGATAGATTTCGACAACATCGAATTCGACAGAGATTTCAGCTCTTGGAAGGCGTACAGACAATCAAAATTGGCGAATATTTTGTTCACAAAGGAATTGGCTCGAAGGCTGAGTGGGACGGGTGTGACAGCAAATTGCCTTATGCCGGGATTTGTCTCGACAGGCCTTTCAAGGAATTCGGGGCTTTTCAGCAGGACATTCGTGAGGATGATTGCCGCACGCCCCAGGAAAGGGGCTGAGACAGAGATCTATCTAGCGACAGCTCCTGAGGTTGAGAAGATATCCGGGGAGTGCTTCAAAAAGAAGAAGATCGCAGAGACCTCCAAGGAATCCAATGACCCTGACCTGGCCAGGAGACTATGGGATGTCAGCACGAAATACGTCGAGAGATACCTGATTTAGACAACGTGATCAAAACGCATTTTGAGTATTTCAATCAGGAGGTCGGGGGTAAGGAATTCATTTACGGTCTGAAGTCATGGAGATCTTTGAATTTACGTCGGTTTCTTTTTCGATTTCCGTTTTGACAGCAATCTCGGTCGAAGAGATTTTCCTCCTTCTAAGGAGGAAGTCAAAAACTTCTGGTCGCCGATAGGCAATAACCGTAACCGGCAAGAAAATTGCGAGATATGCGATTTGCAGAATCAGTCTTCCCCATTCCATAGATGAGGCATATCCAAACAATGCTGCGAATACCGAGCCTATCGCACCCTTATGATGAAGCAGATCGTCCGACGATAGGCCGAGGTCATAAGCTGTAATCCCAAACCAGCCAGGATTGGCTCCAATTGCTTCCTGATGCTCGATGAGTTCGTGAACACCGTAGCCGAGAATCCCGGAAGCAAGCAGTATCAACAGAATGCTAGTGAAATAGAAGATCCTCTTGAGCTCAATCTTCATTCCGAACTTGAAGAGAAAGTAGCCGATCAAGAGAGCGGTCATTATTCCCAATACTGCTCCAATCAAAGTACTACTTGCATCGTTGATTCCAAACGGAAGCAGGAAAAGGACTGTCTCGAATCCTTCCCGGAAAACGACTATGAACGCGAGGGCAAAGAAGGCGAAAGCTGAACCTTTTAGTATTGCCTGATCTACCTTGGCCTCAAGCTCCTCTCGGAGGTATCTCCCCTTGAAAGACATCCAGAGAATCATGGACGTCAGGACCATCACAGCCAATATGGCTGCAATGCCTTCGAAAAGCGTAATTGTCTCCTCAGGGAGCTCACCGAAAAGCCCCCATACAACAAGCCCGACAATGACGCTTGCCAGTATCGCCACCCAAATGCCCATCCAGAACTTTGACTTCACGTCCATCTGCGATGTTTTTGATAGATAGATCAGTATGATACCCACTATCAATGATATTTCAAATGCTTCTCTAAAAGAAATGACATATTGGGCTATCATTGCGATTCTACCTTTTCGTTAATTTAGGTATACCTAAAAACAACTGATATAAGAATTATATGGGAGTAATCATAACAGCGTTAATTATTGAATGCATATTAATGGATGGATATAGTCTAATCACATACTAATTTTTCCATCTTTATTCCAAGACAGGATTAAATAAGAAGTCATCCGCAACTACCAGGCTTACATTTAATAAAAAATTAAAATGAAAAATAAGGGGTTTAATCTTGAACGAATCAATTCATAAAAATGAACCTAACGCTCAGAATCTGTCTCTTCGTGGAGGTCTGTGCTTCTGAAAGCACTCGCGGCAATATACCGGCTTGCCTTCTGTCGGCTTGAAGGGGACCTCGGCCTCTTGACCGCAGTCGGAACACGTTATCTTGTGCATCTCTCTGGGCCCTGAGTCGAATCTTCGACTTCCGTAACTCATTATGTTTTCTCCTTTATTGCATGAGCATTTATTATGCTCGCTGCAAATGAGTTTAAACTGTTCAACTACTAATAGTCATGCATACCAACCCGGAATAGAAGATTCGGCCGGCCAGCATCATCGTTTTCATTAATTTTGACCCAAGAAAGGCTTCTTCTCGATTGACCGCGTCAATTAGAGTTTTCAAGATCGCCTGCCTGCCATTCTCTTCTTTCTTCGGTCACGAAAGAAATCACTGCAGTTCGATGACCTGCTCATTGACCTTGAGTCCTTTCTCGCGCATCCTCTCGATGAACCTATTCGCAGGGATCATCTCAGGAAATACCAGACCTTTCTGAGAAATCTCGCCGTCGATTATCATTTCAGTCCCGATCGCTCCGGGAACGCCCACGAGATAGCCCGTCGCATTGACTTTGCTGATCTCATAGGCTTTTTCATGAGACATGAATATCCACATCTTGACCATCGTTCTCTTCCCTTTGAGCAGCCCGGTCGTCTCGACAACGACGCCCCCGTATCCCTTGACCTTGTCAGCAAAATCGGTCGGATTGGGCATCAGAGCCGCAAGCACGTCCAGCGGCACTACCTTGACACCTTTCACATCTATGGGATCCCGCTTGTGCATGCCGACCGTCCTCAGCGATTTCGCGATCGTCACGAAGCTATCGTCGATTGCAATCCTGAAATCGACGTTTTTCACGCCCTCGATGAGGTGGGACATGAGGTATGTCTCCTCATGATCTGTATTATACACGGGCAAAGAGCCAATCGGAGCCGGGAAATCATAGACCTGCCTTGTGCTCAATTCGGGGACATAGGTCATAACGCCATCTTTGAAAATGCCTGCTGGCATACTCACCTCATCCATCATGTCGGTCGGAGACCAGAGAGTGAAAAAATCAAGGCCCTCAACCGCTCCGTTGTCCCCATCAATCGTTCGGATTTCATCGACCTGATCGAGAATGTCCGCGGAATGCCGGGCGAACACATCTGTTATGCCCGGATCCGAGCCCATGCATGTAAGTACTGTCACATCCGCATCTGTTGCGATATTTTTCTCCTTGAGAGCCTCGTCCCAGCCGAGCGTCAACGAGAAATCGACATAGTTCGTCTTAGTCTCAATCGCCTTGCTCATAACTTTCCGGTTCAAGGTCCAAGAAACAGAACTTATGACTATGTCTGCATCTTTAAGGAGCCTTTTCAATGCAATGTCGTCGCTTGCATCGACTTTCTCAACTGACACATTGTCCTTCTTCATCCGATTCGCCAAAGCCTCGGCATTCTTCGTATTCAAATCTGCCAAAATGAGTTCGGTAATCTTCTTGTTATTCGCAAGTTGTTCCGCGCATACAAGACCGGTGATACCGCATCCTAACTGGATGACTTTCATTTCCTCTCACTATCATGACATCCCCGATAGGGTTATTGAACATTGTCCCAGTCGTTTCTTGAGGGGGTTAATAACCTGTTCCCAATCTTCTAATAGAAGTACCGAAAATTGTAAAAAAACACTAATTATTCAACAGAAAGAATCGAACCACGACTCTTAAGTTGCAAATATTCGAAGTTTTCTCAAGGATATAGCGAAGTCCCCGTGGGTATCTGCTGAGTGATGCAATGGACCTCTCCGCCGCCGACTCCGATGAACTCGCTTCTTACACCGACGACCACATGTTTCGGGAAGTGCTGTCGAAGTATCCCTAATGCGATGACATCATTGGGATCCCCGAAAACCGGGGCGACGATGCCGCCGTTTGCGATGTAGAAATTCGTGTAGCATGGGGCTATCTTATCCCCGTTGATTTCTCTCCTGACAGGCATCGGGAAGTTGATAATTTCCAACGATCGCCCTTTCGCGTCCGTCTGAGTTTCTAATGCTGCGCGGTTATTCTTCATCACTTCATAATTAGGGTCTGATTCATCCTTTGACGACGCATGAATGACAATTCCTGGACGGACAAATGCCGCAACTCCGTCGATATGCCCGTCTATCATTGAATTGAATATTCCTTGAGGAACCCAGAGGACCTTCTTAACACCGAGGTAATCCTTGAGTATCTTCTCGACAAGTTCTTTTGTCAGATCCGGGTTCCGGTTCTTGTTCAGAATACAGGATTCGGTCGTCAATAGCGTTCCCTCGCCGTCGACAGTAATCGCACCTCCCTCGAGCACCATCGGAGCGGTGTACCTCCGGATTTTCAGGTGTTCCGCCAAATGTTCAGGCGCTTCCGCATCCCTATCGCATGGCAGGAACCTTCCGCCCCAGCCATTGAACTCGAATTGGACCATTGCCAGCTTTCCATCTTCCGACTTCAAGAATATTGGACCGTTATCCCTGATCCAGGAATCATCCAGGGGGATTTCGTGTACGGCGGCCTCCCCTCCGAGCGCGCTTCGCGCCTCACCAGCCGTGCCCGGATCCGAAAGGACGGTCACATGCTCGAACCGGTTTATCCCACGAATGACATCGATGTAAGCCTTCTTAGCCTCATTGAAATGACCGCCCCAGGTCTCCTCCTTGCAGGGCCACGAGACCAGGCAGCCGATATGAGGCGCCCATTCTGCGGGCATAGAGAAACCGTCCTGTGATGGAGTACGTTGCATTACTTTGTAATTGTTTGAATCATGATAAGATATTATCGAATATCAGCCTGCGAAAATCGCTCTAACATCAAATTCATCATCCTAGAAATAGTTATGACATAGCTTCTGCTCATTGATAGATGGTAGATAGGAATGACGGACAAGGTAGTCAAGAGCGAATCCGAATGGAAGAAGATCCTGACCCCCGAGGAATACAGGCTTTTGAGAGAGGCGGGCACCGAGCCAGCCTTCTCCGGCAAATTCTGGAACTTGAAGGATAAGGGGATTTTCGTCTGCGCCGGCTGCGGCAACGAGCTGTTCTCCTCTGACACGAAGTTCGATTCCGGAACCGGCTGGCCGAGCTTCTTTACTCCTGTTGTCAAGACGTCTGTTGAGACAGCACCGGACAACCGGTTTGGAATGCGGAGAACGGAGGTCGTTTGCGCGAGATGCGGCGGGCATCTCGGGCATGTTTTCGATGACGGTCCTGCACCGACAGGGCTCAGATACTGCATCAACTCGGGCGCTTTGCACTTCGAACCTTCAAAGGATAAGAAGAAATGAAGGATAGATGAGAGATGATGATAATTCAAAGGAGACAATAGAATGGTCGAGAAAGCGATATTTGCCGCAGGATGCTTCTGGCATGTTCAGGATACATTCAGCCGTCTGAAGGGCGTGATATCGGCAACCTCAGGATATGCAGGCGGGAATTACAAGGACCCGACATACGAGATAGTGTGCACCGGTAGGACAGGTCATGCGGAATCGGTGCTTGTCGAATATGATCCTTCCTTGATAAGCTACGACCAGCTTCTCGAGGTGTTCTGGGACATGCATGACCCTACGACCCTGAACCGCCAAGGACCGGATCGTGGCACTCAGTACCGATCAGCTATTTTCTACACGACTCCTGAGCAAAAGACGAAAGCGGAATCTTCGAGAGACAGACTCCAGGGCTCTCCTGAATTCAAGAACAGAAAGATCGTGACCGAGATAAAACCTGCATCGGAATTCTATAAGGCAGAAGATTATCATCAGAACTACTTGCAGAAAAAGGGATTGGCTCACTGCAGGATATGATATGAGCTGATATTAGAAATACGGAATTTTTTCCGGGCTCGAACACAGTTTTGAGCATAATTTGAATTTTCGCCCGCATTTTCCGACAGAATGAAATAAAATGAATATACTAGTTAAATTAGGGAATGCCTCGGGGGGAAAGAATTATGAAATCCGATAATCGGATTAAGTCCGATTTTCTCAGCAGGAGCTTTGCCGTGTTGATTTTCTTCATAATGTTGATCAGCTGCCTGTCGGTGATGCCGTCTGGCGAGAGTTACGTACCAGGCGAGATTGTAATGGTTGGCGAGATGACCGTCACAAAAACACAGGGCTCGCCAGCAAAGAGCGCTTCTTCCATGCAATTCTCGCCTGAGAGCAGCGGTTATTGTTGGGCGCATGTGATAAGCTATGGTTTGAATTCTGTCAATATGATTATTAAAGATATCACTGACCCGAACGATGTCACGATATTGCTCGATGAAAAGGTTCTTTTCACCGGCTACAGGAAACCGAGGATAGACACCTCGCAGGCTGTGGTTCGTGCTGGGAGCATAATTCAGATCACCGCCATTCCGCACGGAGTGGATGGAACCTATGGGATTGTCAGGGGATATTTCGAGGGATTAAATCAGCCTCCGATTGCGGAATTCACTTATTTCTGTGAAGGATTGAAGGTCTCTGTAGATGCATCTGGATCGACCGACGATGGGGCGATTGTTAGCTATGCTTGGAACTGGGGCGATGGGACCTTCGGAAGCGGGAAAATCACATCGCACATCTATGCGGCCCCTGGGACGTATACAATATCATTGACGGTCACCGACAATTACGGATTGACGGATGAGGAGAGCGTCGAAATAACGGGAATCACGAATCTTGCCCCGGTCGCAGTAATCGGAGCGCCTTCTCACGGCTATGTCTACAAGCCCGTGAAGTTCGTTGGAACTTCATCATATGATGTAGACGGCTCAATTGTTTCGTATCTCTGGGATTTCGGAGACGGGGAAGCAGGTAGCGGAAGTGTCGTAGAACACGCATATGACTCAGAAGGCTCGTATGAAGTGACCTTGACGGTGACAGATAATCTCGATGCTTCAAACTCCGCAACAGACACGATCAAAATAGTCAGCGCTGGGATTGGCCAGAAAGAAATTGTCTGGACGATAAGCAACATGTTTGAAATGTACTTGCCCGACCTTGACTATAACAGGACAGGCGGAATCACTTTTGAGGAGCTTGGAAGGCATCTCGATGTCGATGGGAAACCACCTTGGTATAATCTAAGAGAACCGGCTTATGTCGAAAAGACCTTGAGAGAACAATATCCACATATTTTCTATGAGAACCCCTACAGCACGATGACTTACCCGGAGATTAGTATTGGCTATTCAATATGGGCTCCATTCAGACTTAGCATAGAAGCAAGAAATGTGACCGATTGCAACACGAGGGATGATGTCATATACATTCCGGATCTCAATCCCTCCCCGTCTGCACCGAATGACGGATGGATCAACGCATCCTTCTATGGGACATACATGACGACTGCTGCTTTGACAGCGTCTCGCCTTGGCACTCACTATGCAAATTGGTTTTTCGGTGTGCCGCCGAGGGAGAACCCGAGCGGTTCTTCAGATGACGGATATTGGTACCAACTGATGGCGAAGGTCCAGTACTCTCGCGACGCCGCAATGGGATATCTCGGATGGGATGGCACTGGGGATGTCAGGACTTGGTTCGAGACCGAAAACGCCGACAGGAGCCTGGACTATGCATGGTATGACTACTGGATGTTAGAAGGTTCCCCTGGAGGACGATTTGATATCTATACAGCATATGACTACTCAGAAGACATAAGACAGGTGCGACTAGCCCTCGACCCGCACAACAGCACAGCAGACTCACTGGTCCTTCTTATGTGGAGCCTGTCATGGGGCATGGACGCGCAGGTAATAAGATACCTGGAAGCGGCGAACATCCTTAAGAAGGGACTGCA
>JAOUEZ010000049.1 GCA_029858465.1 Thermoplasmata archaeon
ATTTCAAATTTGGGACCTCAGAAGAAGATAGTCCTGCATGATTCTCTGGAAAAACTTGTCGGCAGGGAGGGATCCCTGTGACGACGGACTTGACCGAGCTTCAAAGATTCATGCGGGAGCAGTTGGGATCACAAAAGATAAGGGGGATCATAGGGTGGGAGGCAGGCTCGAACCGACTGAGAGCCAGACCCGCGATTCTCAGGACGGCAGAAGAGGTCGATAAAGCAATCTTCTCGCCAGCTTGCTCGATGAGTCTCGTGAGGCTGCTCATTGAGGACAAGCGTTACCCCATGGACGGCGAGGAGGACAGAAGACCCATCGGAATCATGCTGCGAGGTTGCGATGACAAGGGCGTAATAGAACTGCTGAAGGAATATCAGACAAAGCGCGGAGATCTCGTGCTTCTCGGCGTAGATTGCCGTGGTGTGGTCGATTGGAACAAGGCGAGAAAGCTCATGAGAGGGGGCGTGATCGGCCGAGAAGATCTCGACATTGGGAAACTGAAATGGGAGAATGCCAGAATTGTTCTTGTCAGAGCTACCGGGGAAGAGATCGAACTGAAGAGCTCGGACATAATGCTTGATAAATGCCTCTCGTGCGAAGGTCATACACCGAGGTTGTTTGATTTCATCTCAGGGGCTGAGGACAAGGATCGACCTGAATCGCCTGACATGAAGCAGATAATCGAGCTAGAACGCAGACAGCCAGAGGAGAGGTGGGAATTCTGGAGTGAAGAATTCTCCAAGTGCATAAGATGCTATGCCTGCAGGAATATCTGCACATACTGCTACTGCGAGGAATGCGCGATAGACCCGAGAACACTCGCCATCTCTGATAAATCGGTCGCAAAAGACAAGGCGAACAGGCCGCAGTGGACTGGACAGGACAGCACTCCCCCATCGAACACATTCTATCTGATGTCGAGGGCTTATCATGGCGCCGGGCGTTGCACGAGCTGCGAGGAATGCGACAGAGCCTGTCCGATGGGCATCTCACTGAGGCTGCTCAATAGAAAGGTCAGAAAGGATGCGAAAGAGCTTTTCGATTACGAGGCCGGCAAGAATCACGATGATAAACCGCTTTTCAGCGATTCGTGCGAGAAGGACCCGGGTGATTTCATATGGTGAGCAAAGAAGAACCGCTCGGATTCCTTCCGAAGGAAAAACTAAAGGAATTCGTACAGGAATTGCTCGGGCTCGGAGTCGTGCTCGCCCCGAAAAAAGAGGGCGATATCACAATCATGCAAGAAATCCGAACTGCAGGGGAACTGGCCGAAGATTTTGAGCAAACGAGGAACAATCTCAGGACAATTGTTGAGCCGCAGAATGAAATATTGTTGACTTACCAACCTTCGGCGGAATTATTTTGTGAGGAGAACCTCCCGGAAGAAAAGCAAAAGATAGTCTTTTGGTGCAGGCCTTGCGATGCCAGAGCAATCTCCTATCTCGACGACAATTTCAAGGATGAACCGTTCCCCGATCCTTACTATATCCGAAGGCGTGACAGGGTCCTGTTGATAGGGCTCGGGTGCGACAGCCCCTTCCCATATTGCTTCTGCAGTTCGATAGGAGGCTCTCCCTTTGGAAAGGACAATCTCGACATCGTGATGACTCGGGTCGACAGAGGGTACATTCTCGAGTATATCACTGAGAACGGACAGGAGATAGGGAGAAAAATGAGTGACATCATCCAGCGCCTGACGGATGATGACATGACCGAGATGAGGAAAGTGCAGGAAAATGCGGATAAGATGATCCGGAGAAAGGCTCCCGATCCCTCGGACATCTCGCGGAAGCTCAGCAGCATGTTCGAATCGCCCATCTGGAAGAAATGGGGCGACAAATGCATCGGCTGCGGAATCTGCACTTACCTTTGCCCCACCTGCTGGTGCTTCGACATCAACGATGTCGAATCGAGAGGCAAGGGGTACAGGATAAGGACCTGGGATAGTTGCCAATTCCCTCTTTTCACGTTGCATACGTCGAGCCATAATCCTCGTCCTGACAAGGGGAGCAGGGTACGCCAGAGGGTCATGCACAAGTACAATTATCATCCGATCAACTATGGCGGGCGAATCGCATGCGTGGGATGCGGCAGATGCAGCGAGCTCTGCCCAATGGACATCGATCTCATCTCGATTCTCGAGGACATATCAAAGGCGGGTGAGAAGGATGCCTGAGAACCCCTATCTGCCCCATGCTGCAGTGGTCAGGGACATCGCTCAGGAAACCTCGGGGGAGAGAGCGGTCAGGACATTCACCGTGGATTTTGAAGATGAGAATGTCTCCTCGAACTTCAAATACCGGCCTGGACAGCTTGCGATGATTTCGGTCTTCGGGAGGGGCGAGAGCATGATATCGATGACATCCTCACCGACGATGTCGAAGTCGTTGCAATTCGCAATAATGCGGTACGGCAGGGTCACCTCGGTATTGCATTATCTTGAGATCGGCGAGAAGATCGGAGTGCGCGGACCATACGGCAACGGCTTCCCGGTTGCCGACTGGAAGGGGAAGAGCCTGCTTTTCATCGGGGGAGGTATCGGAATCGCTCCTCTGAGATCGGCATATATGTACGCGCTCGACAACAGAAAGGATTACGGCGAAATATCGATCTTCTACGGGGCCAGGTCGAGCCAGAACATCGTTTTCCGAAAGGAACTGGAATCTATAGCTCAAAGCGGTAAGGCGAAGGTCGAACTTTCAATAGACAAGCCAGAAGACGATTGGAAAGGATTCGTCGGCTTCGTGCCGGCTAACGTCAAGCGTCTTTCCCCGACATCTGACAACACGATAGCCATTGCATGCGGACCTGTGGTGATGATCAAAGTCGCAATCGATGAACTCCTGTCCTTGGGATTCGCGCCCGAGAGGATATTTACAACGATGGAGAACAAGATGAAATGCGGGATCGGGAAATGCGGAAGATGCAACATCGGCTCAGTCCTTGTGTGCAAGAAAGGACCGGTGTTCTCATACGATCAAATACAGAAAATGCCCAGAGACTTCTGAGTGAATATACCAATCATGCGATATCGAATCGGGATCGATATTTGAATCTATCTGGCGGCAAACCCTGGTCACTGGTTGTTCGAAGGCTTAAGAAAGCCATCTATCGGCGCGACTACGCTGCCCTGCAACCGCATCTCTTCGATCAGTAGCCTTGTCCTGTGCTCTGGGATGCCTATCTCGCCCGCTCTCTGGATGAATACGCCCATTTCGACTCCTATCGCGTGATAACTGGAGATTCGGGCAAGCAGTTCCTTGAGCATTTTCATCTCGTTGGCCTCCAGGCTCATAGCCTGTTTAGCGCCAAATCTGCCCCTCTCTGCGGATTGCCATAAATCATTTCTGGGGATCCCGTATCTGCTGCATGATAGGCAGATGTCGTTTCGAGATTGGTCGGAATGTATGCAGTTATTGCATCCTTTGTCTTCCTTCCCCCGCATAGATATCCAAATGATAGTAAACGATGTTAATGGATATCTTCTTTACGATTGCCGAAAACGGCGAGTCGGCTATATTAAATCGATTTGTTTTCTAATTAATTTTAATCGTATCGCCTTGATAGATAGTATCCTCTTCTCAATTCATTACCAGATATCGATCGAGGCAATTTCATCAAAGAATTTATTATTATTTTTATCCTCTTATTTCGCATTATCAAGCATATTTTTTATTAAAGATGTAAAACGAAATTCTACTTTATTATATCGAAATACGACTTTTTTATATCGAAAAACGATTTCTCCCTTTATATATGGACAATTATAATCCGCTAATTGCCAGGTGTGATAAATTATATCAATGATTGATATGAAATAGTCAAAAAATGCCCATAATATGAATATTAGTAGTTCTAATTCGACGATTGACTAGAATAAAGTATTTAATTTAACAAATTAATTGATATTATTGTCTCATCTTTGAATATAAGATGAAAAAGGAAAGAGGGTGATTTGGTGATTGGATCCGTCATGATATTTGGAGGAGGAATATCAGGAGTTCAATGCGCACTCGACCTCGCGGATTCCGGATACAAAGTATATCTTGTCGAGAAAAAACCGGCGATCGGCGGTGTCATGGCACAAATAGACAAGACTTTCCCAACGAACGATTGTGCGATGTGTATTATGGCTCCCAAGCTAGTCGCTTGTGCGAGACACCATAATGTCGAGCTACTTGTAAACACACAGCTCACCGCAGTCGACGGGAAAGTGGGCGATTTCCATGTCACCTTGACCAAGAAAGCCTTGAAGGTCAATGAGGAAAAATGCACAGGTTGTGGGACTTGCGCCCTCGAATGCCCGGTTGAGGTCATTGATGAGTACAATGAAGGAATGAGAAGACGGAGAGCCATCTACATTACTTACCCACAAGCAGTCCCGATGAAATACTGTATCGACCAAAAAGCGTGCATTGGTTGTGGGATATGCCAGAGCGAATGCAGGGCAAATGCAATCGAATACGACCAGACGGATAAGACAATAAATCTGAATGTCGGTGCGATAGTTCTCTCTCCAGGATTCGAAGCATTCGACCCGACGGTCAGGCCAGAATACGGATATGGTAGGTTCAAGAACATCATTTCAAGAATCGAATTCGAGAGGATGCTGAGCGCGACAGGGCCCTATGGTGGTGTTCCGTTAAGGCCCTCCGATGGAGATGCTCCGACAAGAATAGCATTCATACAATGCGTCGGCTCGAGGGATGAGAAAAGCGGGAACACTTATTGCTCATCCTACTGTTGCATGGCCGCTCTCAAACAAGCAGTGATTGCGAAGGAACATTTGGACAACCTGGAAGTACACATCTTCTTCATGGACACGAGAGCATTTGGTAAGGGCTTCGAAGAATATTTGCATAGAGCCGAACACGAACATAAGATAATAATTCATCGCAACAACAGAATCGCGGACATAAGCGAGAAAAAGAATCAGGATCTGATATTGAGATATCACGAGGATGCCGAAATCCATGAAGAGGCTTTCAATATGGCAATTCTTTCTGTCGGAGCCCGGCCTCCGTCAGAGTCCAGAAAGCTTTCGGATATCCTGGGTGTGCAACTGAACGAGTTCGGTTTCTGTGAAACGGATGATTTCACCCCGTTCGATACGAACGTTCCGGGGATATACGTTTGCGGCATGTTCTCGGGTCCCAAAGATATACCCGATTCGATATCTCAAGCGAGCGGGGTCGCTGGAAAGATATCAGCCCTTCTAAAGGATGCCAGGAATACACTCACAACTGTGCCAGAGTATCCTGCTGAGAGGGATGTCTTGGGTGAGGATCCAAGGATTGGGGTCTTCGTGTGCCATTGCGGGATAAACATCGGAGGGATTGTGAATGTCCCTGAGGTGGCAGATTTCGCAAAGACGCTCCCGAACGTTGTCTATGCGACTCGTAACATGTACACTTGCTCGCAGGACACTCAGGAGAAGATAAAGGAGGCCATCAGAGATCATAATTTGAACAGGATTGTAGTAGCGTCGTGCACTCCGAGGACTCATGAATCATTGTTCCAGAACACCATACGCGATGCGGGTCTCAATGCTTATCTATTTGAAATGGCGAACATCCGTGACCAGTGCTCATGGGTTCATATGAAGGAGCCAAGGGAGGCCACGGAAAAAGCGAAATCCCTGGTAGAGATGGCGGTGGCGAAGTCGAGATTGCTTGAGTCGCTGTCTGCACCAAAGATCAAGATCAAGCAAGCTGCAGTCGTTATAGGCGGAGGGCTTTCCGGTATGACCGTCGCGCTCAGAATCGCCGAGAGCGGATTTGAGACGCATATTGTCGAGAGAAGCGATAAATTGGGAGGACACCTGAACAGGATCTATCATACTTTGACTGGAATCAATCCTCAGGAGGTTCTTAAAGAATCGAAGAAAATGATTTCGAACAATGACAAGATAACTGTCCATCTGAGCTCTAAGATCGAAGATATGTCAGGCTACATCGGCAACTTCGAATCTCACCTTTCCGACGGGACGCATATCGAGCATGGCGTGACAATCGTGGCGACAGGGGCGGATGAGTATAAACCGGATGAGTATTTCTATGGAGAAGACAAGCGAGTGATCCGACAGACCGAACTCGGTGAGATGCTCGCAAAGAATAAGTTCAAGGCGAAGAATGTAGCGATAATCCAGTGTGTCGGCTCGAGAAATCAGGACAGCCCCAACTGCAGTAGGATCTGTTGCTTCACGGCAATGGCGAACGCGCTTGAGATCAAGAAAAGACATCCTGACACTAATGTCTACATTCTCTATCGCGACATCAGGACCTATGGATTCGCGGAGAAGCATTACAACGAGGCGGCGAGACAGGGCGTCGTATTCGTCCGATGGGATACTGACATGCCTCCCGAAGTCAGTAAGGAGGACGGTCAGCTTGTTGTGCGAGTGCATGAGAAGTTCATTGACGATGATATTGAGCTGAGGCCTGACCTTATCGTGCTCAATGCGGGAATAAGACCAAATCCGGACAACTCAGAGATTGCGAGGAGGCTTAGAGTGCCCCTAACGAACGAAGGATACTTCCTTGAGGCACATATGAAGCTCAGACCGGTCGACTTCGCAACGGATGGCATATTCTTGTGCGGCCTCGCACATTCTCCGAGAATGATTGGAGAGAGCATTGCCATGGCGAACGGAGCAGCCGCGAGAGCTCTGACGATCCTTTCAAAGCCAGAGATAGAGGTCGAGGGGATTGTTTCTGTAGTCGATAGCCACAAATGCACCGGCTGCAACACCTGTATCGAGATATGCCCATATGGTGCGATCCTGCTGAACGATCAAGGTATTGCCGAGGTCATCCCGGCCGCATGCAAAGGGTGCGGTTGTTGTGGTGCCTCATGCCCCGAGAACGCGATCACAATGAAGCACTACACAGACGAGCAGCTGCTTGCGGAGGCGATAGCTGCAATTAGAGGGGTGACCTAAAATGGCTGATTTCGAACCGAAGCTCATCAGCTTCCTATGCAACTGGTGCTCATATGCCGGTGCAGATCTCGCCGGTGTGAGCAGGTATCAATACCCTCCGAACCTGCGTGTGGTCAGAGTGATGTGCAGCACAAGAGTCAGCCCGCAAATGGTGCTCAGAGTCCTGCTCGATGGGGCGGACGGTGTATTGATAGGTGGTTGTCACTTGGGAGATTGTCACTACATAAGCGGAAATTACTACACGGAGAAACGCTACGACGTCATGCTCAAGCTGTTGCAGATAGTCGGAATTGAGCCTGAGAGAGTCCGGCTCGAATGGATATCTGCAGCTGAAGGCGAGAAGTTCTCGAAAGTTGCAAAGGAGTTCACCGCGAAGATCAAGTCGCTAGGTCCGATCCCGACAAAGAAGAGCAAGGAACTTGCTGAGAAATTGAGGGCGGCTGAGATGGCGTCTAGGAGCTTCAGACTGACGGCGCTTGTGTCCAAGGAATACAACCTTGTAACAAGAGGAAATGTCTACGGAGAAAAATTGAATGATTGGGAACTCCGTGAGATTGTGGACAACGTAGCAGAAGAAGAGTTCGAAAGAGCGATGATTCTGCAGTTGACAAAGGGCGAGAAGCTGTCGGTCAAAGACATTGCTGCCATGACGGATATTCCAACGGCCAGAATACTATCGCATATAGTCGAGCTCAAGAAAAGCAACTTAATCTCGACGGAGCAGATGCGCGGGGTTGCGCCTCTTTATCGCGCTATGAAAGCCTGAAAAAATCTTTTTCAATTTCATTTATTAATTTCGTCAATTACGGTATTGATCAGATCGGGCAATTTTTTTCCAACTTCTTCAGTAGGTATTTCGCCAAATGTGCTTGCATCTTCGGCCTGCATCGCGAAGAATACAATCTCCTTGGGCATCCTCTCAGGAGCGGTCTGTCTTCCGAGGGCAATTGCCGTAGATAGATTGATCCCGTGAGGTGATGCACCGCTTACAGTGTGCGAGAAATCCTTCTCTTCTAACTGTATGATCTCCCCAGGGTTTTTATCGGGAAGCATAATTGCATCGACTATCACGACCTTCTCGTAGTCGAGCATCAATTCCATGACTTCGATCCCGCTTGCTGCGACTTCTTGGACATTAACGTCTGGCAGATTGAGTTTCGCAATCTCCCTAGCGACCAGAATCCCTATTGCATCATCTGTGAGTATCGGATTCCCGATTCCAAGGAGCAATATCTTTTTTATCATGACATAACCTGAGATTTCAAGGGAGATAAAAGTAGGGTAATGTAAGGGGTTTTCGGTTCAGAGCATCAGAAGTTCTTGATGGTCTTCTTCAGCCTGCCGTCCTTGTCGAGTATTCTGACCTCTAGCGCTCTCTGTCCGTTCGGCAGGATGTGTGTTCCGCAGGAGTTGCAGG
>JAOUEZ010000050.1 GCA_029858465.1 Thermoplasmata archaeon
AAGCAAGACGCCACAGAGCGGCGAATATCTCGCAAAGGGGGCATTCGTGATACGGGGCAAGAGGAACTATTTTGAGAAGCTCGAGATCAAACTGGCGATAGGCATCCGCAAGGATACTGACGAACCCATCGTGATGTGCGGGCCGGTAAGAGCAGTCGAGAAGAATTGCAAGGATATCATCGAGATTGAACCTGGGGATATCTCGAAGGAGAAGGTGGCGAAGGATCTGTCCGAGAGATACTCTGTAGGGATAGAAGACATCCAATCGGTCCTTCCCCCGGGCGGAGTGAAAATAACCGAGAAGAAATGATCATGCGCCCGAGCTGGGATTCGAACCCAGGTCCGAGGCTCCGCAGGCCTCTAGGATATCCAAACTACCCCACTCGGGCAGAACGAACCAGAAAAGTGGAAGCTGATTGAAGTATATTGTTTTTCAGTTGCCCTAAGGAATAAAATCATCCGGAGATTTCCAAGGAGAAATGCTCAGGTCTCTTCCTTCTTCTTCGTTCTAGTCACATAGCCAGCGATACGGTTTCTCATCGTTGCTGTGTATACGTCGGCGAGCTCTCTCACCATATTCTTATTGTGCTCAAAATCAGTATTGAACTTGTCAGGAAATTTCTTGACCAAGTCCTCTGAAATTCTTTTGATGTAGGTCGGTCTTATCTTTCCCACTGATTCACCGCACTCCGCCGAAGAATCGCCCCGTATATATGAGTTTTGTATGAGATGGCTATTCAAGGTGAAGGCAGCATCAGATCAGCTGTCCGCTATTCTCCCCTTTCTCTTTTTAGAGTCATTGCATTTGCAGATGCTCTGATCATCAGCAATTAAATCAGGAGATTGACGAATTCATAACTCATTGCACTCGGTTGGGAGAAATTATCATTTTTCGACAATTATTAGGCGAAAAATTACTATTATTAGGATTAATTATAGTCAAATATCGCAATAATATTAACGAATAGCGATAAGTCATAGGAAAACTATTTATAGAGCTTTGGATAAGGATTATTCTGCAGAGGAGGACGCTAAGAATGAGTGCAGAGGCGGTTGAAAAGCAAGCCGGAATCGTATGCCGTGGCTCTGTATGTTTACTGCAAACCCCAATCATATCTTTGCATGAGAATACGGCCGCCTCGCGTCCCTCAAAGAAGAACATTGAGTGAGCCTGTTCACAGGCTCACTTCGAACCTACAAGGCCTAATTTTTCGATGGTCTCTGCTGTCGGAACTCCTTCTTTGTCCCAGCCCCTTGCGGCATAATAATCCTCGAGCTCTGCGATGAACTCATTCTTGTCGATAATCTGTCCCTTGGATGGCCCATCATCGATCTCCTCCGTGTAGAACCTCTCGGGGAGCATGTCATCTTTCTTTGAGAGACCCTCTCTCAGGTTATACAATCTCTCGAGAGTCCAAATCCGAGCCGCGCACACCTTGAGTCCGTCGGCACCAAGGTCAAGCCCCGATGCGGCCTTCATGAGGGGAGCAAGCTGTTCCAATGAATTGGCAAAGGCATTTCTCGCTCCAAACTTGCAGATTATTAGTGAATCGCATACGGTTGCGAGATCCTGATAATCGACCACTGTCGGTGTCTTACCCCTGATCTTTTTCCTGTCTATGACTCCCTGGAAGAGCTCTGCGACGTATACAGTGCCTCTCAGATGGCACGCACCTCGCGGGGATGTGGCAAAGGCTATCGCCATGCCGGTCAAGCCTCTGGGCTCGTATCCGGGCGGCTCCATGCCTTTTACATGTATCGCGAAGGATTTCGCCTTCTCGTCGAATTTCTCAGACATCCTTTTGACCCCTTCTGCAAGGAAGTTGCCGAGACCGTCTCTCTTTCCGATCATCTCGACGAGTTTTACCATCGTGCTCGGGTCGCCCCATTTCAACTCCATGCCACCAGTATCTTTCTTGGTGAGATATCCCTTGAGATAAAGTTCAATCGCATACGCGATGGAATCCGCGGCGCTAATAGTGTCGAACCCGTACTTGTTGCAGAGATAGTTCGCCTTAATGACGCCGTTCACATTATTATTCCCACAGTTGGGTCCGAACAATGCCAAAGTCTCGTATTCCGGGCCTTCTGTCTCTACCTCGAACTCACCGAACGCCCTGTTGAATTTAGAGCAATGCAAAGGGCATCTGAAGCAGGCCGCGTGCCTGATGAAGTTCCCATTCTTGTGCATGAAGTCTCCAGTTACCTTCTCATAGTCCTCAAACCAACCCGAAGAGAAATTCCTCGTAGGTATGCAACCCGCTTTGCCTGTTATTCCGGCCACCATCGGCGTGCCATACGTCGCGAACGCGACGGACTTCTCCTTCACCGTCTCTGCGGCCTTCTTGAATGATTCCTTGAGGAACGCCGAATCCGCGGACGGGACTTCGCCTGTTCCCTTTGCGACAATTGCCTTCAGGTTCTTGCTGCCCATGACAGTACCGACCCCGCCTCTCCCAGCAGCGCGGTGCTCATCGTTCATTATCGAGGCATATCGCACCAGCTTTTCACCAGCTGGTCCTATTACTGCCGATTTAGAGCCAGGATGCAGCTTCTTCAATTCCTGAGTCGTTTCGAATACGTCTTTTCCCCAGATCGCTGAGGCATCCGTGATCTCGATTTTGCCATTCTCGATATACAGGTAGCTCGGCTTTGCTGCCTTCCCGTAGATAATCAGGCCGTCAATGCCGGCTTTCCTCAGCATCGGTGAGAAGTGTCCGCCAGAATGTGCGGCGGAACAGGTCCCTGTCAATGGCGATTTCGTTGTGACATTGTAGAACGCAGTGAATGAGCCCTGGGTCGCAGTATATGGGCCGGTCATGAATATCAAACGGTTTTCAGGGCCCAGCGGATCCACCTTTCGTGGATTCTCCTCCATTAGCAATCTTATCGCGAGTCCCCTGCCACCGATGAACTTCTCTATCAGATCTTTGTCGATCTTTCTTTCAGAGATTTTCCCTTCAGAAAGATTCACTGTGAATATTCTCACATCTTCACCCCTTTAGTCAGATACGGCTCAGCGAGCGCGCTACTGGAATGATTGAGGAATCTATAAAATCATTTGGCAAAGGAGCTGTTTCTTGTCGATTGAATTTTCAAACGAAGCGATTATTCCCTCATCCATTTCTTTCGAATGAATGTCATGAAATATTGTAACCGATGCGCTTGCTAGCCGTGCCAGAAATCGAAGGAACCGGTCATTCGACTTCTTTTGAAAAAATTTTCCAAATCCTGCCCGCTTCCTCGAGGGCGGTGATGACTACGACAGTATCTCCTGCTCTCAGGACGGTATTCATGTCCGTATCCAGTATTTTCCCTCCCCGAAGCAGTGCACCGACAGTAGAATTCTCTGGGAGATACAGCTTGCCGATGTTCGTGCCGTCCGCATAGCTGTCTTTCTCAACCTCGAATTCCATCACACGACAAAAGCCGTCGCCGACGACAGCACTTGCCCTTATATCGTTCATGGAATCAATCATCTTCTGCACCGCATCGCTTGTGCGATCCACGACCTTCTTGATTCCTAGCTCTCGGAACACTTTGACATTTCTCGGATTGTTCACGCCCAGTACGATATTCGGTATTGCAAACTGATACTCCCCGACCTGCGATGCAACAAGATTTGTATTGTCATCTCCGGTCACCGCAAAAAGAACATCTGCTTTTGCGGCTCCTGCGGACTCGAGGGTGACTGTCTCTGTGCCGTCTCCCGATATCACGAAGAATGCCGTGTTTGCCTTGAGCGCGTTCGATATTTCGAAGCTCTTTTCAATTATTACAACGTCGTTTCCTTCGTCGGCGAGATACGAGGCGAGATTTGTGCCTACTCTGCCTCCTCCTACAATTATGCAGTACATATGACCAGGCGTTGATGGAGAATGTAGGAATATAATCCTTTTTATTCAAACACCCTCGAAATTTACGATAGTATTTTATCACCTCATGGGAATCCTCATCGCCAGACCAGCTTGTATGCATCGGTCTGCTGGTGAAATATGTCAGAAAGGAGCTTCTCAAAAGACCCGTTTCATAGACTGCTCCCGACAAGGGAATCAGCCGGCAAAGCACAGAGCGACAGGCAGAAAGCTCAACAGACAGCCAGATCTCTGACGGCAAAGCCGATCTCGGACAAGATGATAGGCAGGATGAGGATTGTCGTCATGGGGGGTGGTAGAGTGGGCACCCTTCTTGCGAACCTGCTGAGGGCTGAGAAGCACCAGGTCACATTGATCGAATTCGACAGGGAGAGGGCTTCCAAGCTGGCCGACATGCTTCCAGACGCTCTGATCGTCAATGGAGACGGTTCCAACATCAACATACAGCGCGATGCTGGAGTAGATGTGGCGGACACCTTCGTCGCAGTCACAGGCAGCGACACGCTCAACTATGTATCAGCACAAATCGCAAAGAAGAGCCTCCATGTTCCTCAGGTCATTGCCAGAGTGAATGACCCCTCAAATGAGAATAATTTTCTGAGGGCTGGAATTGACAAGCTGGTTACGACGACAAAGGCAACGGCCGGGGAGATATTGAACGAGATATCGGGAGGAAAGACGGTTCTCCCACTTGCTGGAGTCAGATTCGAAATTCTTTACGCACTGTTAAGGGATTCATCTCCAATGGTAGGGAAAAGAGTATCAAAGTGCGGGCTCCCAAGAAAAGCATTCATCATTTCCCTCAATAGAGAGGGAGAACCGATGGTCCCAGAAAATCATACCGTCCTCAAATCCGGAGATCTGATCGCCGTGCTGACGCCGCTTGAGATCTCTGATAAGGTGAAAGCGGTATTGGTGGAGCAATAGAAAAATCACTTGAATCTTCTGCTGAATGATGCGAAGAACATCAGCACCGGAATTATTTCTATACGACCGACCCACATATCAATCATGAGCATGATTTTCACTCCGTCCTCGGCGGCGGTGGATGTGATTCCGAAAGACATGCCCCCGGATGTAAGGGCGCTGGCACTTTCGAAATATGAGTTATCGAGATTATAGCCATGAGCCATTAAGACAAGCGTTGAAATGAGCAGCGTCAGGAGATAGATTGAGACGAACATGTAGATATCCATCATTCTTGAATCTGTGACTGTTTTTTTCACTATGTGATGATATGACCGGGGGAAGACTACTGTGCGCGGCGAAAGAGTTCTCCTGATGTGCCACCAGATCGATTTTATCATCAGCGCTATCCTAACCTGTCTTATGCCTCCCGCTGTTGAAACGGAATTTCCGCCCATTATCATGCAAAGGGTGATGAGGAATATGAAAAACGCAGGGAATGCGGCAGGCATATCGCCGTTTGGAACAATTGTCCAACCGGTTGTTGTCATGCCGGATACGATGTGATAGAAACTGTCGAAGAGCGCTGCCCCGCTTGAAGTAGATGTCGCGCTCCAAAGCCAAATTGCACCTATCGTCGTGAACAGTGTGACGAACACGATGAATGTCCTTGTCTCTATGTTCCTCAGAATCTCTCTATAGTTGCCCGACAGGATTGTAAGATGTATCGCGAAGTTTGTCGAGCCGATGATCATCACGATGACAGTCGCAATCTCAATTATGCCACTGTCGAAATGAGCGATGCTGTCACTATAAGCAGAAAATCCTCCCGTACCCAATCCGGTCATAGCATAGAATATCGAATCGAAGAGGTCCATCCCGGCGATCAACAGTATCAGTGAACAAATGAACAGGAATGACAGGAAAAGAGTGACCAGAATTTTTGCCGTAGACCAGATGCCTGGCCTGATCCTCTCACCAGGCGCAAATTCTGACGCCACCAGAGAGATTGATTCGCTACCAGTCCTCGCCTGAGCGAGGACCACTATGCTGATGAGTATTACACCGAGACCCCCCATGTACTGGAGCATGCCTCGCCACATATTGATGCTGTGTGGGAACGAATCCGCATTCACACCAATGGTCGTGAGACCTGTGGTCGTCCAACCTGATAGCCCTTCGAAGTATGCATCGAGAAATGTCGGTGCCACTCCATACGTGTACAGAGGTATGGCGCTGAACAATCCTGCCAGGGGCCAAAAAAGGACCATCAGTGCGATGGCATGCTTGAGACTCATCTCACCAGAATCTCCTATCGAGAAATAGCAGGCAGCTCCAATTGCCACCATCAACGCGCCGATTATCGCAAAGTCGTCAAATGTGCCATATGAATCAGGATATATCAGACTGAGAACAATCGGCACGCTCATTGTGAGTCCAACAAGCATGAGCAAAAGACCGAGGTCTCTGACGATTATTTTGAAATCCTTCAGGCCAAGCATCATCCCACCAGCTGCCAGACTAAGAGGGCGATTCCCGCAGTGCCCATGATTAATATTATTGTCCAAAGAATGAACATTATCTCTAGCAGAATCCCTCCCACAAGCGAAAGCGAATCTTTGACCAATTGACCCATGCTAGCAGGTCTGCGAACCATACCTTAAGACTCAAATTTCCATTATATAAATCTTCCAATTTAATCCGATGGCTGAAATGATTGTTTTATCCGTTTACGATATTAAGATTGCGAAACCAATGATAATAGGGAAGAAACAGAATATATCCTGAGATTCCCATACAAGTCTGATAAGGAAGGTGAAAGGTTGGCGAGAAAGCCAAAGCACATCTCATCGAAATTACTCGCTTCGAATGAGAAGGTACTGATGGAATCCAGACAGAGCGCTATAAAATACATGAAAGGGGGAGCTATCGCAATCATTCTTATGATAGCATGCTTGCTGTTGGCATTCTGGGTAAGACTCAACCTTCCGGAATTGCCAATCATTCAGACGTATCTGGAAGGTACATATGGAGAATACATCACCTACGTGTTAATCGGAATTGGGATTCTTTTTCTGATCTATTTTATCGTCAAATGGATGAGATGGAGCAGCACCATCTATGTTATGACGAATGAGCGTGTCATCATCAAAAAGGGGATTGTCGGAAGAGATTTCGAGGACATGCCCCTAAGAATGATAACGAACATTGACGTCAGTCAATCGGCATCCCAAAGGGCACTAGGATACGGCACAGTAATATTCTCATCGCAATCTGGAGAGAGAGATGACCTCGTATGGACGGCTGTTCCAGACCCGTTGAAGGTGCGCAGGCTCGTCCAAGAAGTAATGGTATCAGGTCAGGGTTGATCCTTCATTTCCAATTGATCAGAATATTCTCTCTCTTGAAACTCTTTTTTGCCAGTATAAATATAATGATATCTGCCACAACGAGAATAAACGCAACAAGAACGACTGGTGAGGCACCGAACGAGGTTATCCCCATAAGACTTGTTATGAAAAGCACTATTATTGGCAGAACAACGAGTGAACCGACCTGCTGAGATGCGCGTACATCGCTCATCTTTGATGAAATAATAACATTGGCAGTAATCGCCAGAAAGCACATCAAAGGAGCAAGAACAACCATAGATACTGCCCAGACATAATTAGGAAACGGGGCGCTCTCAAGGTATCCCGAAACCAAAAGATTCGTGATAACGGCGAACAGGACGAAGCTGATGAGTGTGGCTATCATAGTAGGAATGAATATTGCCAATATCTTGCCCCATAGCAATTCACTGTCCGTTGCAGGAGTGGCAAGAAGCGGTTCGAGGCTCTTGCTGTTCTTCTCGCCGACAAATGTGTAAGAGGCGATAATTGTGGGAGTGATAGCTGGGAGAAGTATCAGCAGTAAAGAGAAAGAATCAATCAATAATCTCATTAAATAGAGAGAGTTCATTCCGTTGTTGCTCACAACCTCTAGGTTTTCTGAACGGACATAAGAAGTATCCCAGATCTCGACATTCAATCCGGAGCAATTGATCAGGGTTGACGATTTTACCGTGACGTTAATAAGAAGGGAGTTTCTGACAACACCAGCAGTGATGAATGAATCTCGAATTACGCAGTTCTCGATCCGATAATCTCTGATTGTTGAAGAATTGATGATGCATTCGGAAATATCTGTGCTAGCGACGCTGATATTATCGATAGACGCATCCGTGATGAACAAGATTCCATTCGCAGTATTGTTTTCGATGTACACTTCAATCGTTGAATTGTCAAGAGACAAGATTGTCGAAGGGTATTGAAATGATGAGATGGCATTCATATCCACGTTTGGAATTTGGCTGATTATCGGGACGAAGTAGACGAAAGGAAGAACAAATGAAAATATGAGAGGGGGAAAGAGCAGGGAGTACAAGATGTATTTCTGTCTCCTGAATTCCCAGAACTCCTTCTTAATGAGCGCGAAGGATCGATTCCAATTCAACCGCTCGCCCCCACGTACTCCAGATAAGCGTCCTCGAGCGATTTCTTGATCTCGCCAGCAA
>JAOUEZ010000236.1 GCA_029858465.1 Thermoplasmata archaeon
AATCTACTGGGAGGGCAATAATTAATAGATTGGCACGAGCTTTCCCCAAACCACTCCTGAACCTGAGAACATGACAATCAATGTGTTATTGGTCGATGACGAACCCTCCTTTATCGAGTTGACCCAGGAATATCTTAGGAATCAGGAAGATATTGTGATCGATGGCTTCGAATCTGTTGCATCAGCATCCGATGCTCTCAAGAAAAAGAGCTACGATGTCATAATATCCGACTATCAGATGCCGGGCGACAGCGGCCTTGATTTTCTCCGGACTCTTAGGAAAGAAGGAAACGATATACCCTTCGTGCTCTTCACCGGCAGAGGCCGGGAGGAGGTCGTTATTGAGGCACTCAATCTCGGCGCGGATTCATATATTCAGAAGGGCGGCAAGCCTACCGCTCAATTCGCTGAGCTTTCGAACATTATAAGGAACTTGTATCAGCAGAGAAAGGCGAAGTTGGACTTGGCATATTTGCAGGTGCAGATATCGACTATTTTCGAATCGCTTCCTGGATATGCCTTTATAAAAGATAAAAACGGTGCATATGTCGCGGCAAACAGGCAATTCTTAAACCTGACGGGCAAAACACTCGACGAACTGATTGGAAAAACACCCTACGAAATATTCCCCAAAGAAATCGCATCGAAATTTCAAACGGAGGACGATGCCGTATTGACCTCAGGATGCCCGTTGTTCACTGAGGCTGTCTTCGAGATCGATGGAAAAAAGATGCCGGTCGCTATCAGGAAAGTCCCTCTGGGAGACAACAGCAATAATATTGTTGGGCTCATAGGACTCGCTTTCGACATCTCAGAGCTGAAAGACACGGAAAGGGCTCTCAGGGAGGAGTCCCAGCTATTGAACGATGTCTTTGCGAGCATCCAAGATGGCCTGTGTGTGCTCAACAAGGATTTGACTGTCCTCCGGGAGAATCCTGCCATGGCCCGGATCTATCCCCCGTTCAATCCACCTGTCGTTGGCAAAAAATGCTATTACGCATACAACAACAAGGAAAGCAGATGTCCCGATTGCCATGCATGGCGTGCAATCGAGAAGGGGGAGGTCATTCGCGAGCACGTCCATCGATTCGACCCTGACAATGCTGAGCATTGGACGGAGATATTCCATTTTCCATACTACGAACTGGATTCGAACAAAATAAAGGGCGTGATTCTCTATTTGAGGGATATAACCGAGAAGAAGCTCGCGGACAAAGCTCTGCAGGAAGGAGATCGATTCATCTCGCTGCTTTTCTCAAGCATTCAGGATGGCATCAGTGTTCTGGACCGGGATTTGAATATTGTCCAGGTCAATCCAGCAATGGAGAAATGGTATGCTCATATGTCTCCCCTGGTTGGAAAAAAATGTTATGAGGCATTCCAAGGTCGAACCGAACCGTGCAAGATCTGCCCTTCAAAGCGTTGTCTGGAATCAGGCAAACCTCAGCATGGGATCGTGTCTATGCCAGAGAATGCAAAAACGGGCGTCGAGTACTTCGATCTTTTCAGCTTCCCGATCAAGAATCCTGAGACATTGGAGATCGAAGGGGTCATCGAATACGTACGCGATGCAACGGACAGGGAGAATGCGCTTAACGCATTAAAGAGAGAACACCAGCAACTGTTGGCAATATTTGAAAGCATAGACGAATCTATCTATGTCGTCGATCCTGAGACACATGAAATCCTGTATGTCAATCATGCCGTGATTGAGGATTTCGGCAATGTCATTGGGAAGAAATGTTACAAGGTATTTCAGGATCTTGACACCCCGTGTCCCTTCTGCACAAATGATAAGATCTTTGGAGAAAACATCGGTCAGCCCTATATTTGGGAATTTGAAAATCTCGTCTTGAGGAGATGGTATCACTGCATTGATAGAGCGATTATCTGGCCGGATGGAAGATTGGTCAGGTGCGAGATTGCCATAGATGTCACTGATCGGATGCTCAGCGAGGAGCAGCTCAATCAGGCGATGAAGAGACTCGATATCCTGAACAAGATGACCAGGCATGACATGA
>JAOUEZ010000051.1 GCA_029858465.1 Thermoplasmata archaeon
TCAGCATCACGGGGGCGTCCTTTTTGCCGAAGAACCCGAGGTATGCCTCCGGTAGCTCAAGCGTCCCATTTTTAATCAGTGTCGACTTCTTCTCCATCTTCCTCAGTGCCCTAGTGGTCACCCTCATATTCCCCGCCGCGGACCCTTTGGTATATCTTTCCGCGAGATTGGATGGTTCCGTCTTCATTGAGTCGATCAGAGATATCAATGGGTCGTCCGCATCCTTCGCTTCCTTGAAATCCCTCTCAAGATTCTTCCTGTCCCCGTAGAACGAGAGGTCGACGAGCATAATCCAGTTCATCGAAATAGAAGGCATGAATGCGATGCTCTCAGAGTTCAAGATATCGATATTTCGCGCTCTCAGGAACTTTGCGCACTGCGCAAGAGATCCGGGAATATCCTTAATCTGAAAAGTAATGTAGCACAATTCTCTGTAGTTTTCAGGACCGAAGGGAGAAACGACGACCTCGTATGACCCCTTGTCGTTGCTCTCGTATTTGAACATGGTCGTGAAAACTTCGCTGTCGTCTAATATCCCGAGGAGATCGGCTATGCTCTCTCCTATCTTGATCTTCCCATTATGCATCATCTTGAAGTCCCATAGCTTCAAGCTATCACAGCCCCCGATTCTGTCGTAAGGTAATACATCTATTAGAGCTTTCGATTGTGTTGCCTACTCAATCCTTCAGAGAGAAAATGTATCTCGTAGGCCTGCGAGCCTTCAGACCGGTCCAGTAACCGCATTTCGAGCACCTGTACCCTAGGTCGACCGAGCCGCCGTAGACTGTCAAATTCTTGATATGTTTCATCCGCTTCGAGCAGACCGGACATTTGTTGGAGGAGGTTCTTGTCAGCGTATCCCTGGCATTTATGCTCAATTTTGCCAGTCCTCTGTCGATTGCCAGCATTCTGACCCTCTCCTCGGCGACCGTATAATCGGGATCCATCGTCTTCAACTCCGTCCTGACGAGCTCCGCGAGCTTCCTTTGCGAATTCACAACGCCTCTTCTAGCCAATGCCCTCTTAATCGCATCGGCTATCTCCTCGTCAGACGGAATTTTGTAGCCCATCGGGTGGGAAATCATCTTCGGAGTAATATTATCTTGTTTATCTTAATTTCAAAGCCCATTAGACCGTAATTGACGGTCTATGGGTCAGTTGGAAATCAATAATTACAATGGCCGTTAATTACCCGTGTCAATAGGCGTTGGAGGGCACTTCTATGGTGAAGAAAGTCATAATCATGGGAGCCGCTGGAAGGGATTTCCACAATTTCAATGTGTATTTCCGGGACAACAGGCTCTACGATGTCGTCGCCTTCACAGCGACTCAGATACCGAACATAGAGGGAAGAAAATACCCGCGCTCATTGGCAGGAAAAGCGTATCCAAAAGGCATACCGATTCATCCCGAATCAGAACTGCCCGACCTCATTGAGAAATTCGGCGTCGAGCAGGTCATTTTTTCATATAGCGACATTTCGCACGAGGATCTGATGCACAAAGCATCAATAGTGCTCGCCACCGGCGCGGATTTCAGGCTAATGGGCGGCAATCAGACAATGCTGAAGGCCAAGGTGCCGGTCCTTGCAATATGTGCGGTAAGAACCGGATGCGGCAAGAGCCAGACGACCAGAAAGGCCGCCAAGATATTGAAGGATAAAGGGAAGAGGGTCGTCGTCGTCCGCCATCCGATGCCTTATGGAGATCTGAAGAAACAAATTGTGCAGAGATATGCCACTTTCGAAGATCTCGACAAGTATGAATGCACGATTGAGGAGAGGGAGGAATACGAGCCTCACATTGAAAAGGGGATCATCGTCTATGCGGGCGTCGATTATGAGAAGATCCTCCGTCAGGCAGAGAAGGAGGCAGACATCATTATATGGGACGGGGGCAACAACGATACTCCGTTCTACAGACCTGATTTGCATATCACGATAGTCGATCCGCATCGCCCGAAGCACGGAATGACATATCATCCAGGCGAGACGAACCTCAGATTGGCAGATGTTATCATTATCAACAAGATGGATACGGCGAACCGGGAGGAGATACTCCAGGCGAAGGAGACGAATGCGCTAATCAACCCGAATGCGAAGGTGATCGAGGCGGCCTCCCCGATAAAAGTCAAAAGGCCGAGCTTGATACGCGGCAAAAGGGTGGTCGTGATTGAGGATGGGCCCACGGTGACTCATGGTGGCCTTTCGTTTGGCGCTGGTCTCATCGCAGCACAGGATCATGGTGCCAAAGAGATAGTCGATCCTAGGCCGTATGCGGTCGGATCGATCAAGGAGACGTTTCAGAAATACCCCCATCTCACGAACGTCCTTCCTGCGATGGGATACGGAAAGACGCAGATCAAGGAGCTCGAGAGGACGATTGACGCGATCGATTGCGATGCTGTCGTCTCGGGCACACCGATCGACCTAAACCGGGTGCTTAAGGCAAATAAGCCAATCATAAGGACTCGATACGAGCTCGAGGAGATCGGCAGACCGAATCTGGAAGATGTTTTAGCAAACTTATGATAAGGAGGATCAAATGGTCCTCCTCCGAAGAGTTTATCCAATCAGTGCCAATTATCGAGATAATCATAATTGCGGGAGTGGCTGAGCTGGACCAAAAGCGCGGGACTTAAGATCCCGTCTCGTAGGAGTGCGTCGGTTCAAATCCGACCTCCCGCACTATCATTAAATCAACTCTTTTCAAAGGGAAAAATCGGAAAGAGAAGCATACTCATCATGTCTATCAAAATGTGTACTCGATGCCAAATCGATTTCGAAGTCCCTTCACCTTCTTGAGAACATTATTTCCGTCACAGGCTTCAATGAACAGGTCCGCGAGCTCTGGTAGATCTTTTTCCTTCATGCCTAGTCTGGTTATTTCCGCCAATCCAATTCGGCCAACGGAGTCTATTATTAGGTCAGATTTCTCTAATTTTATCGAGAGGTCGTTCACAGATAGATGATATTTCTTCCTTACAATCTTCCTGTCAATCAATAGTTGATGCGACCTCGTGAACCCAAGATCCTCATACATTATTGGAAATCCTCTTCCTACAAGCTCCTTTCCGAATCTTCTTGCATTCTTCACAACTTGTCTTGCATAGTCTTTTCCAAATCTCTTCATCTCCATGAGGGTCTGCCCAAGCGCGGCTATTCTGTTCCAGTGGGCATTGTCCATGATTCTCCAAGTCAGATTTTTTCTCAATGATGAGTCGAGATCATCGGAGTCATATACGATCAATCCTCCCTGAGGGCCGAAAAAGCTCTTATGGGTCGATCCGTAGAGAACCTCTGCCCCTTCCGAAAGAGGCTTCTGGAACTCGCCACCTGCGATGAGCCCCAGAACATGCGATCCATCATATACCAAAGACGCTCCGACATCTTCGCACGCGCCACGAATCGCCTCGATGTCATACGGGAAAAGGATGAACGATGCTCCGAGAATCACTAAGCTCGGTTTCTTTTTCCTTATCATTTTTGTCGCTTCATCATATTTCAAATTATGACTTCTACTGTCGAATGGCAGTCCTGTCGATCTCAGACTGAAAATATCAGGTATGTAGCCTTCTTCATATCCGTCATAGCCGCCGTTCTCGACAGGTACTGAGCAAATAAGATCTCCCTTTCTGCTCATGGATAGGATTACAATCATGGCTGCGACATGCCCGCTCAATGGCTGAACGATCGCATGCCTGCCTCGGAAGACTTCACATGCGAGTTTCTCAGCTGCTTCCTCTATCTCTGTCGTGATTCTGGTTCCCCTATACGAATTCTCAAGGAAATCGCCGCTCCACATAGCGTTCACTGGAAGTGTATACCGGTGACCGAAATCAGACGAAAGTAGAGAACGCACTTGATTGCTGGTGATATTCTCCGAAGGAAGGAGATTGATGGCTTCCTGCAATCGCCACTTCTCCTGCTTCTTAGCGCTCTTGATGAAATAATCATGATTCATTTCGGGTGCTCCAAAGCTGATTCTGATACGAGATGAGTATCTCGATATAATAAATCAAATAAAGAATTTCTTGTGTTCAAAGCATCCCGCTCAGGATTTCCTTCAGACGATCTTCGAAATTATCTTCTTCTACTAAAGTGCCTGTGACGAGGACATCCGCACCGGAACTCACAAGGGATCTTGCCGTTTTGCCGTCTCTTATTCCTCCCCCAACGATAATCGGAATCGTAACTTCCTTTCTTATCGCTTTCACGACGGATGTTGAGACCGGCTTATCCGCGCCGCTTCCCGCCTCGAGATAGATCAATCTCATTCCCAGGAACTCGGCGGCGATGGCATATGACACGGCCGTCTTTGCATCATCCCTCTTGATGAGCATCGCCTCACCGACCTCGCCCACTTTCATTCCTGGTTCGAAGACCAGATATCCCATTGCGATCGGCTCTATCCCGAGCTTTTTTATTAGAACTGCGCCCGCGACTTGCTCACCTATCACATTGTTTACATTTTTTGAATTCAAGTAGCTCATGAAGTAGATGGCGTCAACGGATGGGCTGAGCACCCTTGCCGCTGTCGGAAAATGGATTATCGGTTTGCCTGGAGCATTTTGCCTTATTTCCCTTATGGTTTCTTCGAGATTGTCTCTGTTCACTCCGGTAGAGCCGCCGACCATGAATGCATCAGTTCCAACCCTCCCCGCAATCTCCGCGATTTTGCCCGCCTTTTGTGTGCTCTGGTTGGCAGGATCGATTAGAGTCATGTGCATTTTTCTCTGTCGAAGCGTCTGTATGATATTATCAAGCACTCTCATATCTGAACCCCGACCGCGAATGCAATGAGAGCCACAATCATGGCAACTTTAAAGATTTTCTGTCCCTTCCTTGGATTCTTCAGCTGAATCCAAGCGCCGTAAATGAACAGGGCGTCCGCGATGAGGACAACAAGGATGTAGAAAGTGGTCAACTGGCCTTCGATATACGGTAGCGGTGAGAGACCAACAGCAATCGCTGTCGGGACCATTGCCACATATCCCGCTTTTCTCTCGCCGAGGATCATCGGCAGAGTTCGTCTGCCTACATCACCCTTGACATCCTCAATGTCTTTGATTATCTCTCTCCCAAGGGTCGCCAATGCGGAGAGGGACGCAAGGATCAGAGTAACGTCCCATTTTCCGACGATCGAGCCAGCGAACTCAAACAGCCCGAAAACGAGCAAAGCTATGAGGATGTTTCCGACGAATCCACGGTCCTTGAGCCTCAGTTCGTAGACGAACATCGCGACGATTGCGAGTACGATAATTAAAAGAGATATCAAGTTCAGGAATACGCCCAGGATGATGCATATCACGAACATGATTATTGATGAGTATAGCGCAGTTTTTTTCGACAGAGACCCCCTGACCAGAGGTCTGTTCGGATGAGCTATTTTATCCGTCTCGACGTCGAAATAATCGTTAATCGAGTTTCCTGCGCCGACAAAGAATATGACTACAATCGCTCCGAGAATCATCTCATCGATGAAATTCTCGATCTCCGAGAGGCCGATTGCCACCGCCACTCCAAGCAGCATGCCGAGTATAGCTATCAACCCGTTCCAGAGGCGCAGCAGTTTCATGTACTCGGCGAATGGATTATTGTCGCTCATCTTCTTCGGCTGAGGAGTCAATTAGTATATTATTTCTCTTTCTTTCGAAAGATGTATTAACAATAAATAACCCAGTAAATCCGAGGTTCAAAAGAATTAAATGCCTCTGCATGGATGGAACTGACGATGCAGTCCAAACCTGTACCTGATGCAGCAGCTGAAGTGGAATTGATAAAGAGCATCGTATCGAGGTATTTCACGATCTATGAGACTAACCTTACCTACGATTCAGTCTCTTTCAAATGCCAGGTGAATGCTCAATCATTAGAGGACAATTTCAAGAGGCTAAGGGAAGAACTCGGTCGGAGCAACTACATTCCCGTCATAACCTACAAGGGAGGAGAGCACACAATAACCGTTGGGAAGCTTCCGAAGACGAACCCGAAAGGACCCTGGATAAATGCGGTCATGCTCGCCTTCACTGTCGGGACAACGATTTTTGCGGGCCTCATTCTTTGGAACGGATATTCTGGAAACGAAGGGTTGTTGATAACGCCAGAAACTATAGCAATGGCGGCGCTGACATTCGCAGTACCTCTCCTGGCCATACTCGGAATTCATGAGATGGGACATTACTATACCGCCAAAAAACACGGTTTATCCGCATCATTGCCATTCTTCATTCCTGCGCCGCCTCCGATCGGCACTTTCGGTGCATTCATTTCGATAAGAGAGCCGATTCCAGACCGCAGGACATTATTCAACCTTGGAATTTCAGGACCTATCGCAGGTTTCATCGCGACGATACCGATCGCATTGCTAGGTCTGTTCCTCACAGCAGAGGGGGCACGGCTGGCGCCTGTCGAGACTGGCGACATGACCTTCGTGAGTTTCCCCCTCATCTACGAATTCTTCTCGATGTTCTTCCCGATGGCTGGCGACTATCTTATCCACCCGACTGCAATGGCCGGCTGGGTCGGCTTTCTCGTGACCGCGATAAATCTGATTCCGGCGGGATCGCTCGACGGTGGGCACATCGCCCGCTCGATTTTCGGGACGAATTCGAAATACATCAGCTGGACGGCGGTCGGCTTTCTGTTCGTCATCGGTTCTCTGTTCAACCTTGCCTGGCTCCTATTCGCACTTTTAGTCATGCTTCTCGGGCTTGAGCATGCTCCGCCATTGAATGATATCACTAAAATAGATGTCAGGAAAAAATTCATCGGGGCTCTGTTGGCGGTAGTGCTGGTCGTCAGCTTTGTGCCAAATCCTCTATATGCTGTCCCGGCCGATTATTCTTTCGAGGCTGATATCGAGGGGGGAAACGAGGCGAACATATCATTTGCATTGAGCCATGATTTCAAATTCAACATCATAAGCACTGCCAACATGAATACAAGATTGATGGTGGATCTTCAGCCGTCAAATGTCAAGGCAGATGTCGGTTTTTCGGTGCAATTTTATGACAATGCCTCAGGGGAGATCATCCCTGCGCCATCCGAGGGCATCCCTCTCAATGTTAGCGCGAATTTGATCGCTTACATGACCGTTTATCAGACCAATCAAGTGAGCGAGGACACTGAGTATTCTGCTGCTGTGCTGATTAAATCACTGACGCGTGATAATGAAGAAGCAGACATTCATGCAATTCCAGTCAATATCACTATTCTAGCCGGTAATTATACATTGTCTGTCGAGCCAGATACATCGTCATCGATCAATCCAGGCAGCACGGCTCTTTTCTATCTGAACATCAGTAGCGCATATTCATCCGGCCTCAATTTCACAATAACATTGATACTTCCCTCCGGTTGGAGCGGATGGGTGTTCGAGGAGACTCCAACAAACGCTACTAACAGGCTCGATGTCTTCCTCGAAAAATATTCCAATCTGTCATGCACGATTGTGATATTTGCTCCGCTTTCAGCACCGACAGGCACCGTGTTCGTCACCGCGGATATCGAAACGAAAGAGATACCAGAGGACAGGACAATCCTGTTTGCGATCCATGTGGTATGATAGATCTATTCTTTCTCAAGCACAACGAAATTTCGGACCAGTGATCTATGTACTCTTATTGATGTGCTTTTGACCATCTTGAAATACTTCTTGTAATCGAGCATGTCCATTCTTGGCACGATTATCCCGACGCGTCCTTTCTCCTTGAGATTGTCTGAGAACGCTTCGACAGCACGAGAGTACAGACTTGAAATTGATTCTTTATTCGTGCTCGATGATCGCCCGTACGGAGGATCTGTCACAATGCAATCAAATTTTTTCTTAAATCCCGAAATCTCCCCGATATCACACTGCCTCAGATTAGCTCTCAGACGAAGATGATCCAAATTCCTTCTGCTTCCCTTAATCATCCTGTCAGAGATGTCGGATCCAAAAGTCTGGAATCCGAGCAATCTCGCCTCTATCAGAAAAGTCCCGGTGCCGCAGAATGGGTCGAGGACATTTCTATCCCCCTTCTTAGAGGTGATATTTATCAATGCTCTGGCAAGGCGGGGGTGGATCGATATCGGCGATGTAAAAGGGAGGAGCCGGTTCTTCCTTTTCTCGTATTGGCTCCTGTCTATTTGTGCCGATTCCGAGCAGATGTAAATTTTTTCTCCAACATAGATTCTGATACGAATATCCGGATTTCTGAAATCAACCTTCGCCCGGTCGGATATCATGCCCCCGA
>JAOUEZ010000052.1 GCA_029858465.1 Thermoplasmata archaeon
CGAAGGCCCGCCGATCCCTGTTGAAGCTATCGTTACTCTCTCATCATCCAGTGTCCCTTCGAATATCACGTATTCTCTGATCCTCTTCTTCTCTTTACTGTTTTTCAATAACGATGCAATCTTCGGGGCTCTTTCCGGCTCACCGCAAAGAATCACATACTTTGCAACATCTTCAGAATCAAGACCTGTGATCAATTGCTTCGGCATCTACTCTTCCTCTCTGCTCCTCAATCGGATAATTATCGTAAATAACTATCTTGTGACAAAATAGGCATGAGAAAAATGAACAATTAGAAACTTTTAAAAAAGGTTTTGGCCGTTTCAATGATAGAAAAAAGAAAGGCCAGGAAGAAGTAAATTGTTGCAAGATGATAATCGTCTATCTCTTGCGCTTCTTCTTCTTCGCGGCCTTCTTCGTCTTCTTCTTCTTAGGCATTTATTGTCCTCCTATTTTATTACCGCTTTAAGAACGAATAAATATTATCCGTCCTAAAAAGTATATTGCAATTGTTACATAAATGGTTTTCTATTAAAGTATCACAATTTGGAATGAGAATGATTTTTACCATCAAACTAAACAGATCTTTTGATTTTTTCTATTAAAATTATACCTACTGGCTCAGATTATAAATGAATTTATTAACATTGTTAATTTTTTCCTTTTGGAAATCATCATCAAGGAAAATTTGATTTTTAATAAATAAATTAAGGAATTTGATGATATTTTTCTATTTAAATGCGGAAACAATGTTTTTATATTCTGCAAGTCATGACATTTTATTCTAATTGATCACGTTGTCAGAGAAAGTGGGCTCATGAATGAAGCGGAATTCAGAAAAATCAAGATATGTCTTGTTGGCGATCTAGGTGTGGGCAAAACCAGTCTTATTCGCCGATATGTCCTTGATCAATTCGATGATAAGTATATCGCGACAATCGGAACAAAGGTCACGAAGAAAAATCTCTCGATCATCAATCCCAAGACGGGGCGCGAGGAATTCTTCTCTCTACTGATTTGGGACATCATGGGTCAACCGAGCTTCAGAGAGATCCTTAGAGAATCATACTTTTTCGGGGCGCAAGGCTCACTCTGCATTTGCGATGTAACGGATAAGGACACTTTTCATGAGCTACGCTACTGGATTAAGGCGATGACCGCAACTGCAGGACCTGTGCCAATGGTGATAATTGGAAATAAGATCGATTTGAAGGAGAATGTACAGATATCTCTCGGCGAGCTGAAATCCTTCGCAGAAGGCTTGAACTCACAGGCGCTCTTGACAAGTGCAAAGACGGGAGAAAACGTCGAGAAAGCCTTCCTCATGCTCGTGGATACACTTATCCCGATGGTCACAAATGAAGATGCAACTTACAAAATCACATGACGACGATTGAGCAACTCTCATCTGATTGAAAGTCTCTAATAATACTAACACTCTTTTGAGTTCAGGCGGGAGTATGAACGAACAATTCGAGATACTTCTTGAGAAAGAGGTCAATATCGATGGAGCGACACTGATAGCGGCATTCCCCGGGGTAGGCCTGACCAGCACTATTGCGGCGAATTTCATAGTCGACGCTCTCAAAATGGACCTTGTGGGTTTCATGTTGTCGGATAAGTTGCCGCCGGCCGCCGTTGTCCAGGGAGGCATACCGCTTCACCCGGTCAGACTTTATCGTAAGGATAAGCTTGCTATCCTTCTTTCGGATTTCGCACTTCCAATTCAGCTTTCGAAGACGATGTCTGATACCCTATTTAATTGGAATGGCAGCTCGAAACACTTCAAGACCATCATCACGTTAGAAGGGCTAATGACCGAACCGACGCAGGAGCCTAAGGAAATCCGTGTGTTCGGGGTTGGATCCACTGACCCCGCAAGAGATTGGCTCAAGAAGGCTGCAATTGAGATATTCGACCATGGATGGATAACAGGCGTATCAGGACTGTTGCTTAGCGAGGGGAACAGGCTCGGGAGGGACGTCGTGTGCCTTCTGGCAGATGCGAACGCCATGTATCCCGACGCGAGAAGTGCGGCAAAACTCGTGGAGACGATCGATGTACTACTCCCAGAGATTGAGCTTGATCTGAAACCGCTTTATGAGGAAGCGGAGAAGATCGAGGAGAACATTAAATCTCAGATGGATAAGGCTAAAGAGCTCCTTGCAGCCAGACAGGTACCCGCATCGAGAATGTCCAAGAACTATATGTACGGCTGATTTCACCGAAGGTGTTACGGTTGAAACTAAGGACGATGGTATGGAGAGACCTGGTCGAGCAGGTAAAATATTGGGACGCAATCGACTTGATCGACAATTTCGAGGAGGAAATGCGGCATGCAGATAGCGGCCTGCTTCATTGCATATTCTGCCAAGGCATCGAGAACCCGTACAAGGTCGAGATTTCTCGCGGGATGGTCAGCCTATCGCCCGAGATACACACGATGGAGAATGGGATACGCCTCGATTTCCATGATCTGCACGGTCTGAGCAAGGAAGATATTGAGGTATCTGTAGACTCTGATATCTTGAGTGTCACAGCCGAGATTAGCGATGAGGCAGGAAACAGATTCAAGGGCACGTTTTCAATGAGGATTCCGTACGGCCTTGATCCAGATTCGTGTGATGCCGAGTTCGATGACGGCCTGCTCTCCATAATCCTGAGCAAATCGACCTCACCAAAGAAGAGAACGATTTCGGTTAGATAATATGGACAAGTAGCATTGCTCGTGCCTGCTCAATCATTTGTTCTATCAAAAATGACAAACGCATCCTCATGTATTCTCCGTCTAGGACTTATCTATGACAGATGAAATGGATTGCCTGTTGAATCCGAGGACGATTGCTATCATCGGAGCATCCTCGAGTTCGGACAAGATAGGGAATGTGCTTGTCAAGAGCCTTTTGAGATCATCAGCGAAAATCTTCCCTGTGAATCCCAAGCACGATCTGATAGAAGGGATCAGGTGCTATCATTTGATTTCCGATGTGCCTGATGATTTGGACCTTGCCATCATAGCTCTTCCCGCGGAGAAATCCTATGCGGAATTCATCAAAGTCGCAGATCATGGTGTCAAATGTGCAATATTCGTTACTGCCGGATTCTCAGAAATGGGGAATCATGGCAGGGAGCTCGAAAAGCAGATCATCGATTATGCGAGGAGCAAGGGGACACGAGTTCTGGGTCCGAATACCCTCGGTGTTTACTCGCCGATAACTAAAATTGACACACTCATAATCCCAGCTGAAAAAAGCCCGCGGCCAGACGGTGGGGCGCTCGCGCTCATTTCTCAGAGCGGCTCGGTGCATGTCTCAATGCTCGAGAAAGCCAGTTCAATGGCGATAGGCATATCCTACTCGATCGGCCTGGGCAACAGGGCGGACATATCGGAGATCGACATGCTGAAATATTTGGCCGACGACGATCGCACTCGATGCATTGCATTGTATCTTGAATCATTCTCCGATGGGAGAGCTCTCATCGAACTCGCAAAAAGTATCACTCCGAAAAAGCCGATTGTCGCAATCAAAGCTGGCAGGACTGAGGCCGGCTCAAGAGCGGCATCGAGCCATACCGGTGCCATATCTCGTTCCGGCGATGATATCGTCGACGGAGCGTTCCATCAATCAGGGATAATCAGAGCGTATGATGACGAAGAACTGCTTGATTATGCGAACGCGCTCATGCTGATGTCCGAATCCAAAGGTGACCGCGTAGCGTATATCGGAAGCGCTGGTGGGGTAGGGGTCATGGCATCGGATTACATAGAGAGCGAAGGCATCGGCGGCAGACTTCGGATGGCGAAGCTGTCGGATGCCACAAAGAAGGCGCTGAGCGAAGTGCTTGAAGCGTTCGCACCCTTGAACAACCCTGTCGATTTGACTGCAAGCTCCTCTCCATCGCAGTATGATGGAGCGATGCACATTGTGGCGCAAGATCAAGGTGTTGATATGATCCTCCTATCCCTGGATATGCAGCCCCCTATGATGGACGACTCGGTATTCGATTACATCAAATCCTGGGCGGGGCTAGGAAAGCCGATCGTGGGAACATCCACCGGCGGGGATCTCGCCATTCGGACAGTCCTCAAGATGCAGAAACTCGGAATACCTTCATATCCTTCGCTTTCCAGGTGCATCAAATCTGCCAGAATACTGTATGAGCGAGGCAAATTTCTAAAACAAATAGGAAACAAAGGATCTTCCAAAACACATCCGATTTGAATATTATTGTTAGGGGGCTTGCGCCCCCCGGGGGATACCCTTCATAGGTTTTAATTGAGATATTTCTTAATCAGGCGGAAGCTGACCACCTTCTGGCTGATGACGCCATGGGTGTTAGTATCCGCATACCTTCTCTTCGGCTTCCGAGTTGCCATTAGCTGTAGCTTTGGTGTCATTCAATTTCACCTCCTTATTGTGAAGAAGAATTCGAAGAATTCTCGCGGGTTTCCCTCGAGCCGCGATTATTCGAATCTTACAGAGATCAAGCTATCCTAACACGCCACCATGACGGTGGTTTTGCATATTGGATTAGGTTGCTTGTTCTCATCGGTATTATCCTTGGATTCATGTTATATAATATACTTCTTCTCTTACCTTTAGATGCATTCTGGATGTTATTCAAACCTATTCAAACATATTTATAAAAATACTTTTTCAATGGCTATTCATATTCCTCAGACGGCTTGCATTCTCCTATATATGAACTATATGAACTGACAATAATAGCGCAATTTTCTTGAACATTTTTTCTTTTTATATTAATTTTAAATAATTAAGGCATATCCGTTTTTCTATCTTTTCCTATATTCAATTAATATAGACGTAAAATCGTGGGGTTTGCCACATCTCGGTCACATCTATCTTCCAAGGAGAAGTGCAGATAATGAAAGACAAGAACATTGCCGTAATCGGCGTGGGCAACATGGGCGGCGCCATGCTAAGGGGAATGCTCATGAAATCATGGGCAAAGCCGGAAAAGTTCACGGCCGCCGATGCCGACCGATCCAAATTGGAGACATTGGAGAGAGAGCTCAAGGTCAGGGTCACCAACGATAACCGGAATGCCGCAAAAGGCGCGGATTTAATCATTCTCGCTGTGAAGCCACAGATAATCGATCAGGTCATCGACGAGATCAAGGATGATCTGACCCCGAGACAGATCCTCATTTCCGTCGCTGCAGGCGTAAAGGCAGAGCACATATTGTCGAGGATCGGAAAATCCGTCCCGATAGTAAGGGCTATGCCCAACATTTCCGCGCTTGTCGGGGAGTCCGCGACCGCGATGTCACCTGGAAAGCATGCGACAAAAGAGCATCTTGATGCGGCGCGTGAGGTTCTGGAATCGATTGGCATGGTTGTTGAAGTTCATGAGAGCCTGATGGATGCAGTTACTGGTCTAAGCGGCACCGGCCCGATGTATGTATTCCTAATAGTCGAAGGGATGTCGGATGCCGGGGTCAAGGTAGGCCTGAGCAGAGATGTCGCCAATGCTCTGTCAGTCCAAACACTGCTGGGGGCGGCCAAGATGATGAAGGACACGGGAAAGCATCCAGCAAGCTTGAAGGACCTTGTGACTTCTCCGGGTGGGACCGCCATAAGTGCCCTTCACTCTCTAGAGAAGAGCGGTCTGAAAGCCATGCTGATTGATGCAGTCGAGACTGCCACGAGAAGATCCAGAGTGCTCGGCAGGCATCCACATAACAGCGGCGATGAGGAAGATTAGACAATGAGTAGGACCTTGTCGTGAGGCCTTACCCTCTCCTTGACTTTTATACCGACAGATTGGCCAGCCTTGGCGCTCTGCACAGGGACTCTGTCGATCTGCATGGATTCTACCTTCTGCTCAAAATCGGTCGTCGCACCCTTGAATCTGAGAGTATCGCCGATCTTTATCTCGCCCTCATTTATGGTCAGCGCCGCCACTTCCGGCTTTGCAAAATACTGAATCACCACTCCGACGCTCTTTTCCTCAGGCATTTGAACACCAGTCATGTATCGTTGAGATGCATAATTACTTTTTTACTGAAAGCTAGCAACAAAATGAAAATAACTAGAAAGGGTTTAAAAATGTGTTCTGCGAGATTTCTGGTTACTACAGCTTCCCGTCAAGGAATTTTGAGTATCCGTTCAGATCAAGCAGTCCATGGCCAGATAGGTTGAAGGCGATGATCTTCTCCTCGTTCTTCCTCTTCGCCTCGATGGCCAGGTCGATTGCTGTCCTGATAGCATGGTTGGTCTCAGGCGCGGGTATGATTCCCTCGGTTTTCGCAAACATGACCCCTGCCTCGAAGCACTCTCTTTGCTTGACTGCCACGGGCTTCACTACTCCCATATCTATCAGAACACTCAGGCTTGGGGCCGAGCCGTGATATCTCAACCCTCCCGCATGGATGGGCGGAGGTATGAAATCGGAGCCCAGAGTGTACATCTTGATCAGAGGGGTCGTCTGTGCCGTGTCTCCGAAATCGTATTCGTACCTGCCCTTTGTCATTGAGGGCACAACTTCTGGCTCGACCGCTATGAATTCGGTGTCCAACTTCCCGTTCAGCTTCTGGCCGATCATTGGAAAGCTGAACCCGGCGAAGTTGCTGCCCCCGCCTACGCAGCCTATCATGTAGTCAGGTGTCTGGTCGAGCATCTCGAACTGCTTCAGAACTTCCTGTCCGATGACGGTCTGGTGGAGCATCACATGATTCAGAACGCTTCCTAGCGAGTATCTCGAGTTCTTCCCTTTCATCGCGACCTCCATCGACTCACTGATGGCGATGCCCAAGCTCCCCGGGTGGTTCGGATCCTGCTTCAACACCTTCCTGCCGAACTCTGTCTGGTCGCTCGGCGAGGGAACGACATCCGCCCCATAGACATTCATCACGAATTTCCTATAGGGCTTCTGGTCGTAGCTGACGCGGACCATGAAGACCTTACACTTCAGGTCGAAGTAGTTGCACGCAAGTGACAAGGCGGATCCCCATTGGCCCGCACCTGTCTCCGTGACAAGCTGCTCAATACCCTCCTTCATATTGTAATACGCCTGCGCGAATGCTGTGTTCGGCTTATGGCTGCCTGTCGGGCTCAGATCCTCTCTCTTGAAATAGATTTTTGCTGGCGTCTTTAGATATTCCTCCAGATGGACAGCTCTCTGCAGAGGCGCCGGCCTTCCCAATAGCAGGTACGCTTCCAAGACCTCGTCCGGAATATCTATGTACTTCTCTGTCGCGACCTCCTGTTTTATAAGTCCCATCGGAAACAAAGCAGCCAGATCGTTCGGTGATATCGGCTGCTTAGTCGCCGGGTTAATGGGAGGAGGGATTGGTTTTTTCAAATCCGCCGCAATGTTGTACCATCTCGTTGGCAGATCATCCTGTGATAGCTCGACTCTTGTTTTTTGCATCTGATGCACCTCGTTTCGATTGTCTTCAGCGAATATCTGGTCCCTATATCAATTTTATGTCCATTGATGTACAAATAAATGCATAATTTAATTCTAAGGCAAAAAATAATGTTTGGCAAAGGATTTCGTAATACTAGGATTGCTATTTTATCTCATTTCATGAAAATGCGTCGTTCTCCAATCTACTGGCTGTTCTCATTATTGATTTTTTGCATTGAGTAAGCTTTATATTAGGGGTCGTATTACTTATCCCAATTCTATCGGGAGGATGAAAATGTCTAAGCTTTTGAACAATAGAGCTAGCAGCATGCCCGCTTTTGACAGGGGCAGCGTAAGCAGACCTTCTGCCTATAGGCTGAAATTCTTCGCCTTGGCACTGGTCTGTATTATGATCATATCTGCTCTGGCAATGGTATTGCCGGCAGTTCTGTCTAGCGACAATGGAGGAGACACGCCTGCAAATATAAAGGCAAACAACGGCCAGAGAGAGGTGACTTACGTCGTGGAAGAAATGTTCCACCAATATCTTCCGGACTTTGATTGGAACAGATCCGGCGGAATAACTTTTGAGGATGTCAACAGGCATCAAGATGTCGACGGGATGCCGGGATGGTTCTATCTGAGAGACCCGGGATACGGGGAGAAGATACTCAGAAACACTTACCCGCACATCTTCTACTACGGGCCTTACTCGACCATGACAGCACCTGATGTCGATGTTGGATACAGCATCTGGGCGCCGTACAGGATGAGGATAATGGCGCAGAATGTCACG
>JAOUEZ010000053.1 GCA_029858465.1 Thermoplasmata archaeon
GGAATCTTCCACAGTGTGTCCTCTCTCAAGCTTTGACAGCAGGTCCTCGAAAACGGTCTGGATCCCGAGCTCCACCCTGGTCATTCCCAATCCCATCAGGAAATCTATCTGATCCTGGCTGAACTGGTCAGGCCTGGTCTCGACCGTCATGCCTATGCATCTCGATCGAGCCGCCTCGTTGAGCATGTGCGCCTCAGGAACTGTGTCTGATTCCTGCAGGTTCATCGCATCAAAGCATCTCCTGACGAATTCGCTTTGGTACTCCCTGCTCCTCGCTGGGAAGGTCCCGCCCATTATTATCAGATCTATCTTGTCCACAGGATGCCCGACGGTCATAAGCTGGCCGAGCCTGTTCGTCACCTGTCTGTAAGGGTCAAAATCGTTCGCCGCAGCTCTTCTTGCGGCCGGCTCGTAGCCCGTGTACGACTGCGCCGTTCCCTTCTCCGGCCCGCCGGGGCAGTATATGCACCTCCCGTGCGGGCATTTCTCCGGGCTCGCCATTACGGCAACGACAGCGACCCCGCTCAGAGAGCGGACGGGTTTGAGCCTGAGAAGATGCGCGACCCTGCTTCTCATGTCTTTCGGGATTTCTGCCAGAATTTCCGTATTCGACGGGGTCTTCGACATCGCGTATTTCTCGCAAAGCTGCGTCTTCAGGCGCTGCAGCGAATCGCGATCGGTGACCCTGCCAGAGATTATCGCCTCTGCAATATCTGATGAGAAGCTCACGATATCGACTCACGAAGTTGATGTCTAAATTCTTTCCGCATCAAATCAGCCGAAATATACTCCCTCGGGCTGATCCTTCGGCTCTTCCGGCTTTTCCACCGCCTTGAGGACGTCGACGGATAGGATCATCTGGAGTGGAATGAATCTCAACCGCTCCTTGCCTTCAGGCTCTTCGTCCAGCTCGATCGCTACTGCGGTCTCCTGCCCGATAGATGCGAATCCCCTGAATTTCCCCTTCGTCTCCATCGCCCTGTCCCTCGTCTCAGCACTCCTGATGAGATAATATGACCCCGGGATCAGGGAGAAGCTCTCCTCCTTCTTGCTAGTCGTCAAATTATCACTTCCTCTTGCTGTGCTTCTTCGAAGCGAGCACCTGGAGGTGGTCAACGGTCTGCCTGTAGTTCTTCATTGCCATCTCCACATGCGCCTCCGTGAAATTCCAAGCTTTCGATATGTCTCCATATCTTATCCTGTATCCTTTTTTCTTCCCGTCGTCAACCTCCACGGGGATGTCCTCTATGATGTCAAACCCCTTCAGCTTGTTGATGTGTCTGTAGACCGTCGCCTTCGTCGTCTCGAGTTCTGTCGCCAAATCTTCGACAAGCCAGCCCTTGTCCATCCTTGCAAGGAGGCAATCGACGAAGAGCCGGTAAGGCACGCTTTCCTTGATGGTCGATACATCTGTGTGCGGCTCGTATCCTTTTGGGAAGTAGCCGATCTGGTTCAGGAATATCACCGCAACTTCCTCGATGTCCGTGAGAGGCGTGAGCGGCGTGTTGCTTACTACATTGAGTTCGAAGCTCATGATTCTGATAATTGGATGCGAAATAAATAATGTTTAGGGCGAATCAATTATCGTTCCAATCGTTAATTTTCGCAGAACCGTTCCCGGCTGACGGTCTTCTCGAACTCTTCTTGGAGCTCCGCCAGGACTTTCCCCCTTATCCTGATGAACTCCTGGGAGGTCCTGTCCCTCGGCCTTGGAATATCGACATCGATGCTCTCCTTGACGGTTCCCGGCCTTGAGGTCATCACCACTATCCTGTCGGCGAGGAAGACCGCCTCATCAACCGAATGTGTGACGAACACAATGGTCTTGCCGGTTTTTTTCCAAATCTCAAGCAGCTCGCACTGCATCAGATTCCTCGTCTGCGCGTCGAGCGAGCCGAACGGCTCATCCATTAGCAATACGTTCGCCTCTGTCGCAAGCGCTCTCGCGATCGCCACTCTCTGCTTCATCCCACCAGACAACTCCTTTGGGTGCGCATCCTCGAACCCATCGAGGTGAACAAGGCTAATCAGCTGGGAGGAGATTGCGACCCTCTGGTCTGGGAGTATCCCCCTGATCTCAAGAGGGAACTCGATATTCTTCCGGACGGTCCGCCATGGGAACAGTGCGAAGTCTTGGAACACCTGCGTGACAGGGATCGCGGTGGGATTCAACGGAGGAAGGATCGACAGTTTTCCTCCCGAGTGTTGCTGGAGGCCAGACAATGCCCTGAGCAAGGTAGTCTTGCCGCATCCGGACGGCCCAAGCACGCAAACGAATTCGCCCTCGAAGACCTTCAGCGAGAAATCCTTCAGGGCTTGGACCGTCGCCTCGTCCTTCTTGAATTCGACGTTCAATTTTTCTATGGAGATCAGAACATTCCCAGCCATTTCAGGAACCTCCTCTCGCCGACCTCCATCATCAAGAATATTGCGTATCCGACGAACGCGATTAGCATCATCGCGCCCAACGCCAGATCGTATCTAGTCATCGAGAAAGTCGTCACGGCGATATACCATCCGACGCCGTTGCTCGAGCCTATCATCTCCGCTGCCACTATAGTCATCCATGCGATGCCAAGGCCTATCCTTATCCCCGTCATCATGCTCCCGCTGGCAGCTGGCACGACGACCTTGAAGAAAATGGTCCATCTGCTTGCGCCGAGCGTCTTGGCAGCGTCGTAGAGCACAGGATCTATCGATCTGACTCCGTGGATCGTGTTGATCAGGATTGGGAAATAAGCTCCGAGGAAGCAGATGAACATGACCTTCAATTCGCCGGACATGAGCAATACCGCCACAGGTATCCAGGCGAGCGGAGGTATCGGTCTTGCCAATTCGTTTATAGGGAAAAGGAAATGCTCGAATTCCCTGATGTATCCCATGAGAAGGCCGATTGGTGCGGCTATTGCTACGGCGATGGCGAATCCTCCCAGCACTCTTCCAAGGCTGAGCATCAGGTGATCTCCCATGAGATATTCGTTCCATGTTCCTCCCGTGTCAACGAACGAGGAGAAGAGCGCTCCCAAGCTCTCTGAAAATGTTGGAATATTAAGGTCCGGATTCCCTTGAAAACCTCTCGCAATAGGTTCCAGCAAGTATTCCCAAAAGACGATGAACAGAATCGCTCCGGCGGCGCCAAAAATAATCCGGCTCACAAGCGCATTGCCAGTAATTCTCGCCAGTTTTCCTTTCTTCTCGGGTCCCTTCATCGCCGGTCACCGCCGATAAAGAAGTCTGCGGCCTTGAGCATTTTCATATCATCGTATCGCCCAAGGCCGGCACGCAGTTTCAAGGCGCGTCTCAGAGATATTGATCATCCACATATTTTTCAGCGAAATCCTCGATGCTGGAATACGTATTACCATTCGATGTGAGTGCGACTTCCTGGACTATGCCAAAAGCTATCAGATTCTCCGTAAACGTAATCACGCTATCATTGAATATTTCCGTGAGATTGTATGAGTAACTCACTCTCGTAAGCGCGCTTCCGACGACACTGTCATTCTTAGCAGTGAAATCCTTTGCCGTCGTTATCAGCTGTGCATACTCAGCGGATGTAGATGATTCCTCTGCCGCATTTATCCAGTCGATGGCATCCTTGTGTGCACTCAGGAATTTTTTGACAATATTCGGGTTCGCCTCAGCAAAGCTCCTGTCAACAGCGATTACGCAGCATGGATGATGAGGCCAAATATCATGAGATGTTGCAAGAACATGGCCGACGCCCGCTTCGACAACGTCTGCGCCAACAGGTTCCCAGACGATGAAGGCGCTTATATGGTCAGAATCCGTGAGAGACTTCTCCATGTAAGTGCGCATCAGCCCCGCGCCGAGATCTATGATGTCTACATCGGACGGATTGATCCCGCTCGCATTCAGATACATCTTGAGAAGGAGATACTGGATTGTCGCGGGTCCTGGCGTCGCGACCCTCTTTCCTACGAGGTCGGATGCCGAATCAATTGTCGGATCTGCGACCAGGAGAGAACCTTCCTCGTTCACTTGAGCGACTATGACGGTGTCGATCGATGATTTGCCGAGGTTCAGATGTTGGGATATTGCAGGCGCGGCACCGAGATAGGCGATGTCTATCTCCTTGTTCTTAAACCCGGTCTGCATGATGGCCCCGCCGTTCGCGTAAGCCTTACCGGTGACATTCAGTCCCTGTATTTTGAACATCGATGTCCCATCGCCGATCTCAAGATCATTCGCGACTGCGTAAGGCAGATGATGTATATCCCCCGCGATGAACCCGACTCGTACAGTCGGCTCCGCGGGACCTTGAGTCAAAACAAGCGCTGCTGCCAACCCGGCGGCTATGATCACAATCGTAACTGCAAGGGCAATCAATTTCTTGTCCATTCGCACACCCCAATCGCTGATTCCAATGGAAAGCATCCTCCTCCGAATATTAATTATTTTCCATTTTGTATCAAATTTTGTCCTAAATGTATAAATTATTGAATTTCAATATCCTTTAGTTGAAAAATATGTTCAGAAAATTATCTGATGAGCTGATGAGGGCCGCCCTGCTCGGAGATAAGGAATTCTCCGATATTCTCAGGCGAATAATCAAGGACAATCTTCAGATGGATCTGAGGGATTTCGCCAAGAAGGCGGGGATTCCGGGCAGTACCATTTACAAGATAGTCTCCGAGGGAAGAGCGCCCAACCTTCGGACCTTGCGAGCTATTGTGAAATGCGTCGATAAGATAGAAGGCGGGGCAAGGGGCGAATTCATCGCCGTCATTGCCGCGAGATATGTGCTGGATCACATAGACGAGAGGATTGTTGACATCGAGGGGAAGAAGATAGCGGTCAGAGAATATCCCGCAGGCACGATTGAAGACGTGATTGTCGCCGCGATAAGAGCAGAGGATGAAGGTGCAAAGGCAGTCGTATGCGCCCCCATCGTCAGCTCGACGGTTGAAAGGGTTGTTCAAGTGCCAATTGTCACTATAGCTCCAAAAGACAGCGTCCTGGCCGCCATAAGGGTCGCCGCAAAGAAAGCGAGTCTTTGATCAGACGGTCTCGATATAGATGTTGTATTTGACAGGAGTGCTCATTGAGGCGGCGACAAGACAGTTCGCCTGTGCCTTCTCGATGGCTTTTTTGACCGAATCCCTGTTCGTCTCCTCGGGTATCTTGATCTTGACATTGACCGTCATTTCCGAAAATTTCTCGATGCCGTTAATGCGATCGACGACTCCGGTACCATCCGACTCGTAAGCGCTCACCTTCAACCGCATTTTGTTTGCCAAGGAATCAAAGGTGCATGCCAGACAGGTGATCACCGATGCGACAAACGCATCTTCCGGTGTCAAGGTGCCGTGCATCCCATTGTACTCTGGAGGCTTGGAGAAATCGAGCACGAGTCCGTTCTGAGTCTCCAATTTCGCCGGCCATGTCATAGTGGAAGCTACTTTGCAGGTGAACTTTTCCATGATATCCCTCCATCTGTTTCTAATCAGATTATTTTGATGGCTAAAAGCTGATTATCTTCAATGGTTTGCAGGAATAAAGCGCTCAAAGTATCTTTTTCAGGCGCTCTTCGATGTACTGCCGCGGGACTGCACCGATCATTTTGTCGACGAGTTTCCCGTTCTTGAAGAACAGCAATGTCGGGATGCTCATGATGCCGAATTTTGTGGCTATTGCCACGTTTTCATCTGTATTCAGCTTCCCGAAGACCGCCTTGCCCTTGTAGTCCTTGGCAAGAGCCTCTATCGTAGGTGCGATCATTCTGCAAGGACCGCACCACGGTGCCCAGCAATCGACCACTATTGCACCGTATTGCTTAGTCATCGAATCGAAGTTTGAATCGGTAACCTCCACAGGTGAAACAGGCCAAGCACCCTTTTCCTTATTCTGCTCTGCAGCACTCATAATCTCCCTCATTTTCTTCTGTCTAATAGCCAAAAGTTCTTCATCCATATTTAATCGCCTATGCGATAATGCGTCCTATTCGAAATATCGTTGGTTTCACTTATACTTAATCCTTTCTCTTCGCGGATTACCATCTGAGACCCTGCTATCGTCTAAGACCTGCTTTTCTGTCTACTTTTAGCAATATCTATACATAACTCTGTTATAAAAAAATAGGTTGCTTTGAAAAAGTATATATTTTCCCATAAATTAACGATGTTATTGAAAATGGAGGTATTTCATGGTCTTCATGGGATATAAGAAAGAACAGATAGCTTGGATTGGTATTAGGATCGGCCTCGGATGGATTTTGTTCTGGGCCTTCCTGGACAAGATGTTCGGTCTCGGCTTTGCGACCGACCCGGCCAATGCATGGCTAGCGGGCGGATCCCCGACAAGCGGTTACCTAGCATATGCTTCATCAGGCATTCTTGGCGATTTCTATGCGGGATTGGCAAACAATGTGGTCATAGATTCCTTGTTCATGCTGGGCCTTTTTGCAATTGGCCTCGCTATGATTCTCGGGATCGGACAAAAAATTGCAGGATACACAGGAGCCATCCTTATGATCTTGCTTTGGTCAACAAATCTGCCGCCTTCGAATAATCCGATAATAGATGATCACATAATCTATGCCATCTTGTTCTTGGCTTTGACCACTGTAAAAGCAGGTCAATGGTTGGGTCTAGGCAAATGGTGGGTGAACACGCCTATCGTGAAGAAATTCCCGTTCTTGGAATAGAAAACCCGTTAAAATAGGGGCCCAAAGGCCCCTATCATTCATGTTTCCTGGAAAGGAGAAACTATTTAAAACAACATGCGGATATGGCGAGCGGGATGCATCATGCTCGAGGAAGCTTCGGAATTCATAGGACTTCAGGTTTACACGAACAGAGGAATCTATCTAGGCACAGTCAACAACCTAGTTGTGGATCTGGACGAATCAAAGATACAAGGGCTTTTCATAGGAGAGACCAACCCGCTTTTAGTAGAGAACTCTAAGGCGGTCAATGTCCCGTACAGATGGATCGGCGCCGTCGGCGACATCATTCTTCTCAAGTACTTCCCCAAGAAAGTCGCTCTGAAGAAGGGCAGTGCGGCGAAGAGGGAATTGAAGACAGAAATACAGTCCGTCTGATTTCTGACAAAAACCCTTTCAATCGTTCTGTCATTTACTCTGCCTTGGTGATTCATTGACTGTAATCATCGACCCCCCATGTCTTGTTTCGAAGAATGCATCGATAGTCGGTGATGTGACAATTTCGGCAGAATGCAGCATCTGGCCTTTCGCAAGCATAAGGGGCGACAGGGGACCTATCACGATCGGCAAGGGCAGCAGCATTCAGGATTGCTGCGCCGTGCACTGCGATAAAGGACACAAAGTTGCAATAGGTAAGAACGTGACCGTTGGACATGGCGCGATTGTTCACGGAGCTATCATTGGAGATGATGTGATAGTCGGGATGAACTCAGTGCTCCTTGATGATGCCGAGATCGGAAGCGGATCGATAATCGGCGCCGGCGCGGTCGTTCCCAGCGGGATGAAAGTTCCCGAGTGCAGCCTCGTGCTCGGCGTCCCCGCGAAGATAGTGCGATCAGGAGACGAATCTCTCAGAGAAAAGGCGAGGGCGAACGCGATAGCATATCATCAGCTGAGAGACGAATATCTCTCCGGAAAACGTTCAGGACTCTAAAGAAGATCGAGGTCGAATCCGCACAGCTCGCTCAATTCTTTATGAAGGGCCAATACCCGTTTCGCCCCCTCCATTTCCTGCTTTCTAACCAGTCCGGATATAGTCTGCGCGACAGGAACCTTCTTCGTCCCAGCAATGAGATTATCGGCATGTGCAACAATCTTCTCCTCGAGAGTCTCGGGGATGAAATCTCTATCGGGCAATCCGAGTCCTATCGCCTCTTTCTTCGTGAGCCCGGCGCCTATGTGTCTCTCGATTATCTTTATTATCTCATCGGGCAAACCCATTTTCTTCGCGATTTTCGCCCCTTCGACGGCATGCTCGATGTCGTGAGTGCTGCTCCTGCCGATGTCGTGAAGCAAGCCTCCGACTTGAACAAGGTCCAGATCGACCGGCCTCTTTATGCGCTTGGCGATATTGAAAGCGAGCG
>JAOUEZ010000054.1 GCA_029858465.1 Thermoplasmata archaeon
GAAAGTTGGTTACGCTCGCCTCGGTTCTCGCAATGGAGCAGGACATAATCGTACTGGATGAGCCGACTGCATGGCTGGACTACCGACAGGCGGCAAGCGTAAGGAACGCGATAAAAGACATTGCAGGGCTCGGAAAAACTCTGATTGTCGTCTCTCATGATATGAAGGTACTAGCCGATATGACAAACAGAACAGTTGTGATCTCAGGAGGAGAGATTGTCGCAGACGGTCTTACTCCCTCGATACTCTCCGACAGGAATGTCCTTTCAAAGGCGGGATTGATCCCGCCACCTATCGCTAGACTGGCAGAGAAGCTCGGCCTGATGAATCGAAAACGGATAATCTCCATCGAGCAGCTTGTCGAAGTTCTTTACGAGATTTCGTCGAGGAGGGCCTGAGATGGTCCTTTTCGATATCCTTGTGAGGAAAGATACCCCGCTCCATAGAGTCGATCCGAGAGTGAAGATAATCTCCGCAATCCTACTGACGTTTTTCGCATTTGTATCATCCAATCTGCTTGTCTTGGTCGCCCTGGTAATAATTCTTCAGGTGATGATATTCTCAACCAGTGTCGGCTGGAGAACATACTCATCGACCATCTGGTTGGTCGCGAGGCTGGCCATCCTGTTCGTGCTCTTATGGCCGTTTTTCGATCAGGCCGGGGAACCGATTCTTCTCGACCTCCCGATATACAAGGTCACTTTGCCCGCCCTCCTCGACAGCCTGGTCGTCGCGTTCCGCATCCTGTTGATAGCCTCAGGCTGGCTCCTGCTTATGTTCACGACCCCCCACAGCAAGCTTGTCAGAGGCATGGTGAAGCTCGGGCTTCCTTACGACATCGGCCTTTCAATTACAATCGCTCTAAGATACATACCCAACTTCATCGGGACAATCTCGCAGATTAAGGATGCTCAGCTCAGCAGGGGATTCGATATGGATAAGGGAGGACCATTCAGACGCGCAAGAAACTACATCCCGGTGCTTATCCCTACCGTCGCTATTGCGCTCAGGACCGCGGAGGAGCTCTCATCGGTCCTGGTCTGCAGGGGCTACGGTGGGTCGGTCAAGCGAACATATCTGAAGGAAATTCATTTGAGAGGTGTCGACACCCTCGCAGTCGCATCAGTAATAGTCCTCTTCTCTTTAGCCATCGTATCAAGAATTATATGGGGTCTCCCGATATGATGGGATGACAACTTCTATTTTAGCAAAATATTAAAAATAAGCATCTCGTCAGGAATATGAGGAAACAGAGGCAAGGAATATCGATGAGCGAGAGAAACCCGATGACTCCAAAGGCAGTCGCCATCTATGGGGTGATGATCGCCTTGGTAGCCACGATGACTTTGGTGCTGGTGCCCATCCCTGCCACGAGAGGATATTTCAACCTTGGAGAGGCGATGATTTTCTTTGCGGCTTTCGTATTCGGTCGAAAAGTCGCGGGAGTAGCAGGTGCAGTCGGAGCCGGCATCATCGATCTGATATTCGCCCCTCACTTCCTTCCGGCGACAATCGTGATAAAATTCCTTGAGGGATATGTCGCAGGAACCATAGCCATAGGAATGAGGCAAGTATCCAATGTCTGGGCTGTTCGGACTGTGGCATGCAGCCTTGCAGGTATGATCATGATTGCAGGATATTTCGCATATGAAGTTTTCGTCCTGCCTCTCGGTCTCAGCGACACTGGAGGTCTAGGGCCGGCCCTGGTCGAGCTTCCGTTCAACATATTCCAAGTCCTTCTCGGCGGGCTGATTGCGATTTTGCTTGCGGAAGGTATTGAGCTCTCCTACCCGAGGATTCAGGATTTCAGGGTCTGACCGATAGGGTTATTAAGAACACTGGCAGACTAGATATTCAAAATCAATTGGAATAGAAAGATTGATAAGCAAATAAATAGCAATGAAATCTTTGCGCGAAGGGGATCAATGAAATGCACGCCAATCTAAGAACAATGATGCTGTTCTTCGTACTGATAGTATTATTCGGGATAATCGGCTGGGTAGTGGGCACCTATTTCTTCGGTGATTGGATGCTCGGATCGCTGGTCTTCCTCGGCATCGCGGCGGCGATCAATATAGTCAGCTACTTCTACAGCAGCAAGATCGTCCTATGGTCATACCGCGCAAAGATAGTGACTCCTGCAGAGGCGCCGAGGCTGCATAAGATAGTTCAGGATATCTGCCTCAAGGCGGATATGCCGATGCCCAAGCTCGCCATAGTGAAAACGGCCACCCCGAACGCCTTCGCAACCGGACGGAACAAGAACAATGCGGTCGTCGCCGTCACGACGAGCCTTCTCGATATTCTCAGCGACGACGAGATCAAGGGGGTATTGTCACATGAGATGGCACATGTGAAGGACAAGGACATATTGATCATGTCTGTGGCCGCAACGATTGCCGGTGCGATATCCTTTGCCGCCAGAATGCTCTGGTGGAATGCGATGTTCGGCCGTTCGAGAGACGGCAATGCATGGTTGTTGCTAATCGTCGCGATCACTGTTCCCATTGCCGCATTGCTGTTGCAGTTGGGGATTTCAAGGGGCAGGGAATACAAGGCGGATTATGAGGGGTCAATGATTATCCAGCGCCCGTTATCTCTTGCCCGAGCTCTTGAAAAGCTCGAGGACGCCAACAAGAAGCGCCCAATAGACAGAGGCAATCCCGCATCCTCATCGCTGTTCATCGTCAATCCCTTCAGGGGCCAGGGGATATTCAACATATTCTCCACCCACCCGCCGATAAAAGAGAGAGTTAGAAGACTCGAGAATCTCGCTCAGGAGACAGGCTTCCTCAGATGATCAGCCGTTTAAACCTTTTCCCATTTCTCAAGTTCCAGAACTTTTGAGAGGGTGCTGCCTCTTTTTATCTCTTCCCTGATGCGGTTCTCTCTTTCAAGGACATCGAGAGCCCTGTTGGCAATCTCCGCGGCTCTGTTTGCGGGCACGACCACAACGCCGTTCGAGTCACCGATTATCCAATCGCCCGTGTGTACTCTCGCCCCGCCGCATACGATCGGTGTTCCGATGCCTCCGAACCCCTTCGGCTCCCCCGCATCAGGAGAGACATATTTTGAGAAACACGGGAACCCCATCTCATCGATCTCCTCGATATCTCGCACGGCGCCATCCACAACGACTCCGGATATTCCTTTCAGCTTCGCGCTCCAGGAGGCCAGTTCTCCCCAGACTGCGGTCTGTCCGCTCCCGACATCGATGACGATCACATCGCCCGCCTTCGCGACATCGACTGCTTCGACAGATTTCGCCCAATCTCCATTGGATGTCTGGACAGTGAGCGCCCTGCCTATCATCTTGACCTTCTTGCTGTTCCTTGGCAGGATGCCCTTCATCGCCCCCTGCCTATGCTGGGCGTCGGCAATGTTCGGGGTCGAGACCTTGGAAAAAGCCTCCATTAATTTGTCATCGGAGTACCGTTTGAATCCGTGCATATCCTGAGGGACCCCTGCAATGATTGCATCCTTTATCGATTTCGTCGCGGCAGTGACATCGGCAGATTTGGAGATTGCGCCGCCGACTATGATGATCTCGGCGCCTGCTGCGACGAAGTCAGGAGCATTCTCTGCCGTGATACCTCCTGCCACCGCTATAGCGAGAGGCATCTCTCCGATGATAGCTTTTAAATCATCATGTCTTCCTCCGATCATCTGCTCATCGACCGCGACGTGTATGCATGCGTAGGAAGCACCAAGCTCCGCAACCTCTGCACATCTCCTGACCGGATCGGCGGTGGCCATCAGGTCCACCATCACCTTCGATCCATATTTTGAGGCGGCCTGCACGGCTTCCAATATCGTTGAATCATGCGAGACACCCATTATGACCACGACATCTGCGCCGCTCCTGGCGGCCATGTCCGCCTCAAGAGCTCCGACATCCATTGTCTTGAGGTCGGCGACGATTGTCTTTCCGGGGCATTCCCTCTTCAGGGTCCGGATGATTTCCATCCCCTCGCTTTTGATCAGCGGGGTTCCTGCCTCTATCCAGTCCGCTCCTCCTGCAATAGCCTCCTTGGCGATCTGAATAGCCCTGTCTCCCTGTATGATGTCGAGAGCCACCTGGAGAACCGGTGTCATCGGAGATAATGAAGTCTCTCCCAGCATAAATCTGTCGCCCTATTGAGATTCGATGGACAAACGATTTATGATGAGAGAATATATCCATCTCCACTATGGCCGAAGTCGAAAAGCCGAGGGAACGCTGCAGGACAGGGATTGACGCATTAGACAGCATATTATATGGCGGGATCCCGCGATCCAACACAATCCTTCTCACTGGGAGCTGCGGAACGGGAAAGACATCCTTGGCACTGGAATTTCTTATCCGCGGCGCGATCGAGGGCGACCGATCCATGTTTGTATCCGTAACCGAGACGACCGATAAGCTGCTCGCGAACGTGATTCGTTATGATTTTCTCGATAAGAAGCTGATAGCGGAAGCAAAGATGGTCTTGATAGACCTGCCAGTAATATATGAGCGACTGGGACTCGACAAGGCGGAGCTCACGATGGAGGAGGTCAGCCTGCTCGTCGCGAGCATTCTGAATGTTGTCAGGGAGCTTGGAATAAAGCGTCTCGTTATAGATTCGATCACATCGATAGGCTACAAGTTGAAGACTCAGGAGAAGATTCGAGACTTCATACTCAGGCTGTCGAAGGGGCTGTCGGCCCTCGGATGCACGTCGATGCTCGTATCCGAAGTCCAGCCGGGCACTCAGGCGTATTCGACCTTCATGGTCGAGGAGGCGCTCGCTGACGGCATTATTCTTATGGGAAACATGGAGCGCAGAGGCGATCTGCTCAGGACCCTACAGGTGATCAAGATGAGGGGAACAACTCATTCAAGGGCGAAATATGTCTTGGATCTCACGCAGGCGGGGGTATTGCTTGTGCCCCTGCTCAAGGGCGGGAGCGTGAACCTGTGACGCTTGCCGGGAGAGTCGCCTCAGAGCTCGAACAGATGCCCCCCTCATCAGCCGTCTCGTTGCAGGTAGGGGTGGACTATTATCTTGACGCTATCAGGGCGGTCGTCGACATATTTTCTTCAAAGAGGGATGTGGACGTCATATACATCACCGCGACGATCTCCTATCAGGCGATAGTTGACATTCTGAAAGCGCTCGAGATAGATGCAAGCAAAGTGCACTTCGTCGATTGCATATCGCACACGATGATGGGCGCCTCAATGGAGGGCTCCCAGGTTCTCTTTGTCGAGAGCCCGACGATGCTCGAGAACATCATGCTGAAGACCGAATACCTCATGCGGAAGAGCACGGCGAAGGAGAAGCTCGTGCTCATAGATTCGGTCAACACGCTCGCAATTCACAACAGCAATTACGTTCTGTCCGAATTCCTGCATATCTTCGTCAGTAGCCTGAGATCGAAGAATGTGAACACCCTGATTCTGACGGTTATTGAGCACACGACTCCAGAGCTTAACAACATGGTCAATCTCGTCTCCGACAGCGTCATCCGGGTCAAGGAGGAAGAGGAGGGACAACGATGAGCCCATCCCTTGAAACGATCGGCATTCCCGCCCTGGATAGACACCTCGGTGGAGGCGTTCCTAAAGGCTTCACAATCCTTGTTGTCGGTCGCCCCGGAGCCGGGACGGAATTCCTGGCGAAGCAGTTCGCATCAACGGGAGATGCCCAGACGACTTATTTCACGACGACCGAGAGGGACCAGGACATCATCTCAGTGATGAAGCAGCACGGCTGGAAGACATCGATCAAGATATTCAATATCGGAGTGAAATATTACGAGACAATACTCGAGAAGCGCCTAGAGATATCGAAATACCGCCAGGAGGGGCTCAGATACGAGGATATCAAGAAACACAAGAGCGACGAGATCGCGCATGAGATCAACTACCTGACGTCGCTCGCATACGAGATATCAAAGTTGCCGACACCTTTCAGAGTCGTCGTGGATTCTCTCGACTTCTTCCTTGAAAATTATGAAGCGTCCGAAGTTCTCTCGGCATTGCGCACCATCAAAGCACATACCCAGCACAGTGAAAGCCTGTCGCTCATCACACTGCTCAAGAACGTCCATGAGCCCAGAGTGCAGAGCAGCATAGAGGACATGGCCGACATGATAATCGAGCTGGAGAGGGAAACCGTGCAGCACGAGGTCAAGAAATTCCTGATAATTCAGAAGTTCAGGAACAACCCGGGCCTCGTGGGTAGCATGCCCTGCATTTTCGGCCCGTCAGGAATCCAATTGCAGAGCTGAATATACTTTTTCCTGTCGATATTTTGTCGAACTTGACCACATGTTCCGATTCAATCAATAGATGCCTGGGCGCCATTCGACAATCAACGAATGCCAAACCGTCATAAATGTGATTTCTGTATGATAATCTTATAAAATATTATAGATAAACAAAGACGTTTGCAGGATTGGCCTGCAGGAGGACTTAACAGATGAAAAAGAGTTGGGCTTTCAGAAAGGACCAGGAGGCGGTATCGCCCGTGATAGCGACTATCCTTTTAGTCGCGATCACAGTCGTTTTGGCAGCGGTCCTTTACGTACTCGCACTAAGCTTCGTCATACCGCCCCCGACAACTGGCGTCATAACATTTGTGCAGCATACGACGGAAACGAACTACACGCTGACAGTGGTCAGCATTCAAGGCACTACAGCCTTTCTGTCCGAGTGTTTTGTCATGATCATCGATGCGAATGGCAACACGTCGATCAGCACAACCCTCGATGATCTGAATGGAACTTGGGTGAACAATGCCCGCTTTGTCGATGTTGACCAAGACGGGAGGATCACCGTTCCAGATTATTTCCAGCTGCGCAAAGGTGCCGAGTACTACGATGTCGACACGAAACTGATACTTTCTAATTTGGCCGGTACTTCCACCTATTCGACCATGACAATAATCTAGAGATCTGGTCGGAAAAGGATCTGCCATATCTCTTCTTTTTCATTTCTTTTCCTAAAATAATACTAAACCCCATAACCGAAATTTTACAGAAATGCTGAAAAATCCGTCACAATGCTTGGGATTCTGCTGCACCAGAAAGCTCGATTTTCTCAATTATTGCATTCGTCAATAAGCGAATCTAAAATCGTCAATAATAGTCGTCTATAAGCAAACGGTTATAAGCAGTCTTTTTTGATTAATATCTCCAGCAGGCCATATGATGACCTGCAGGAGGACAGAACACAATGAAAAAGATATGGGCTTTGAGGAAAGCGACTGAGGCCGTATCGCCTGTCATTGCTACCATTCTGATGGTCGCAATTACAGTCGTTCTAGCCGCGGTCTTGTACGTCATGGTCCTCGGCTTTACGCCCACGACAGTCAACAACATCGTGATCAGCTTTAGCCAAGGATCGACATCGACCAACTACACCCTGACCGTGATTTCCATCCAGGGCGGAACACTGCAGCTCTCTGACTGCCAGGCTCTCTTTAAGGACGCCAACGGAGACCCTGGAGCTAGCGGATTGCTAAGTACCTTCGATGATACATGGAAAGGCAATGTGAAGTACAACGATGTCAACGATGATGGCAAAGTCAACGCGCCAGACTATATACAACTGAACAAGGTTGCATATGCCGTCGGCTCGAGCATGGTTCTCTCGGACGTAGGCGGCACAACGACCTTTACACAAGTCACAATAAGCTGAGCGCATAAGACATAAGATGATTCGGCAGGGATCTGCCGGATCAAACCCTTTAATTTTTCTGATTTTCATCGTGCTCATGCATCCGCTAATTAGCTCCGAAACAATTTTTTGATACCCTCTCATTAACCGTTCATAACCATGGTACGAGTTCTGTCAGAAACAGAGGCGGAGAGCTACATACTCGCACTTTTAAAATCAAGGGGTCCGATGAGTACCAGTGAGATAGAGACGTTGGCAAGAAAGGAGGGAAAGCGCTGTCCTGACGAGACGGTGCTATTCCTGAGCAAGCTCAGAACCAGGAAGATAATAAAGGGCGAACTGTCTCAGGAAAAGCGCGGCTGGATATGGTGGGTCTAGAACAGCACATTCCTCTCAGTTA
>JAOUEZ010000237.1 GCA_029858465.1 Thermoplasmata archaeon
ATCGGGCATCGATGCCCATGCAGTACCGTCTAGTGATCTCCATATCTCTCCTATCAAATTGACTCTAAAAGGATCCTTCAGCATGTCCCCAACGAGCGAATAATCTGATTTATCCTTCCAATCGGTGGCGAAGAATATCGTCTCCGAATCCGACAGATTTCCGAGAAGGCTCTTGCCCACGGAGAATTCTATTGCCTTTCCGACAACTATTGCTTGCAAACCGCCTATCACGACCCAAGCAGACGATGAAGAACTCCATTCCTTGACGTACTTCGTTTCAATGATGCCGTTTCTGCCTCGTATCTCAACAAGATAATCGGCAAAAATCGTCAGATTGCCCGCTGTTATCATCTTCCCAGTCGAGCTGCCAGGGTCTTTATCGATATAGGCTTCGAGAATGTCCTCTCCCTTGAGCTCTATTCTTATGGTCGGAGGCCCAGGTGGTCCGGGAGAGCTTTTAATCTGCAGCTCAGGCACGTCGCTTCCTCCAAGCATCTCCCCAGCGACTCTGACAAAGAAGTAGTGTTGCTGATCTTCCGAGGCCGCACCGAACTCCTGAATGTTGATGTCAGGATTGTTGATGATTATCGGATCTTGATCTATGACTGTCTTATTTGTCCAGTCGGCAAACAATCCATCGACAGCCATATTGTCCGGCATTGATACGTAATATCCTTTGGCAGGATTTCCCAGGATCTGTACAGGACCCTCGAACTCATCCGATAAAATGGCCACACTGCAGACATATCCATTTCCCGTCGTGAGACCTGGGATCTCTGCGGCTATTTCTCTTTGTGACCATCCTGAGTCACTGACCTGCATCGGCTCGAGTGGTATCGAGCCGCCGAATTGTATGAGCAGTTCCGGCGTCACGCTCCAGGAATTACCCGGGCACCCGATCAGCAGGACCGAGAGGTTCATTATCGACTGCGAGGCGCTCGTTATGACCTGTCCGCTCACAAGTGGATTCTGGATGGCTATGATTGTTCCCTTTGACGATAAGGGCGGAGACATATATTCGCGATCTTTAATCGCGACGATCTGTACGATTGGAGAGTCAAGAGATTGCATCAAATTCGAACTCAAGGACATTTCCATCTGTCTGCCAGTCAGCATCCATCTGAAACTCAGCGCGTTTGACCAGCCGTTCCAGTCGTTCTGATCCGAAGTCGCCGAAAATGTGGCGCTTGTCGAGCTTATTACCGATTCATCCTGATATTTAACGAGCTTTGCGTACCAGTCTGCTCCTATCTTGCAGCCGCCGTTTGCGATATAGTATCCTGTCATGAAGTCGGCGTCCACGTCGACAAAGAAGTAAAGAGCGGTCGCTCCAGCCGCGGAGGTCAGCAGGGTATCGTCAAGATTTGCGAATAAAAGCAGCTTGTCCGCATAGGTGCATGTCTTGGCTGATGTCACGCCCTGCATCGTCCCCGCTGGCAACAACGAGAAATCATAATTTGCAATGCCGTCCCAATCTGAGAAATCGCCGTCAATAGCAATCGCAGCTGGGCCTGTTGGCTGATTCAAAATGACAAAGAATGTAGAAAGAACCACAATCGCTGCCACCAGAACAGTGATGATCTGCCAGACGGCTACTTTTTCGCCTATCTTTCTCGTGAATAGAGACCCCGTAAGCGGTGCCTTTCCCGGCTTTGCCTTTAGCCCGTTGACCATGCCCGGGGCGGCCCTTGGCGACTCAGGCTTCAAGGCGGCGCTCTTCGATAACCCATTGACCATGCCCGGCATCGGCTGCTGCAATTGAGGCGCCTCGATCTTTTCCTTGATAGGCTCTTCAATGATCTCCTTCTCGGGCTCCTCAGCCTCGACCATCGTCATCTTTTCCAGTTCGGGCTTTGGCTCAACTTTTTCCTCCGGAGCCTTTTTAACAGTACGCAGAGATCTGAAGACGCTCGATTGTGTCACAAGATTCCCGCATCCCGGACATTTCAGTGCCGATTGATTGATGAGCGCACCGCATACCGGGCAGGAGAATTGTACCTCTGGGGTAAACTTCAAGCC
>JAOUEZ010000084.1 GCA_029858465.1 Thermoplasmata archaeon
TGGTGGCATCTAGGGCACTTGAGGGACCTAGTTTCAACAGGCAGTATTCCACCCTATCTGGCTTCTCTATCAAAATCAGTAAATTATACAGTTTATTATATTATTAAAAGGTTTAGAGAATGTCTATTTATAGCCACACCCGAAAATTCCGAATATCGCAACCGCTGTATCCCCTGCGCAAAAATTTTGACAGGCATCTAATCCACTAATCTATCGACTGCGCTATTCGTATGTTTTCCAAGGCGAGATCGAATGTGCTCCTCTCGACCTCACTCTCAGGACGAGATGGCCGAACTCATCATCTGTCAATGGCGATTTCCTTTCCTCCGATATCTTAGTCACAAGATGTCTCAGCACCTCGATTTCCTCATCATTCGATTCGAAGCCAAGCTCTTCCATCTTGTACTTGATTGCGGCCCTGCCGCTGTGCTTTCCGAGAGCAATCGTTCTATGTGTTCCGATCTCCTCGGGCGTAAACACCTCGTAAGTCAGGGGGTTCTTTATCACGCCGTCCTGGTGAATTCCCGATTTGTGCCTGAAAATGTTCTCCCCTGCCACAGGCTGGTTCGGGGCGATCTTCACCATCGATGCCTGCTCGACGAACTTGCACAATGGGAACAGTTTTTCCGTTTTATATTTTGTAATGCCGTAGTGCCTCTTCAGATTTAACATTAGGGCTTCCAGGGAGACATTCCCCGCCCTCTCCCCGAGATTGTTTATCGTGGTCGATACCCAGATAGGCCTGTCCGGAAACTTCTCGCTGACCTCGGCGGCGGCCAACGCATTCGCGATAGAGATTCCAAAGTCGTTGTGTGCATGGAGCTCAATGTCAATGTCAACCTCCTTCCAAATCGAATCGACGAGATACCTTGTCGAAGCAGGTGTGAGGACTCCGATTGTATCGCAAAGTCTGAATCTGTCGGCACCGGCTTCTTTGCCGGCCTTGACAAATGCTAATAGGTCTTTGAGGTGAGTCCTCGTGCCATCCTCTGCATTGAAGCAGACATAGACCCCGTGCGATTTCGCGAGTTCAATAGCAGAGAACATCTTCTCCATCATCTCTCTGCGCTTCATCTTCAGCTTGTGCTTCAGGTGGATTTCCGAGGTCGCTATCGAAATCGCTACGGCATCCACGTTGTTCATGATAGAATCCTCGATTTCCTCCGCGACCGGCCTTGTCCACCCCATTAATGAGATGCTGAGCCCTTCGGCGGCGATCAATCTCGCGGATTCCCTGTCGCTGTCGTTATAGGTAGCGAAGGTTTCCAATTGCTCGACGCCTATCTCGTCAAGCCGTCTTGCGATCTCCAATTTTTCTTCGACGGTGAAAGACACTCCCGGCATCTGCTCACCGTCTCTGCAGGTTGTGTCGACGACGTTCAAATCCCCGATTCTCGGAATTACTTCGTCATAGAGCGTTGTGTATGTCCGGTAGTAGTCTTCGTCGTCGACATCGAGCCTCTTCCTCCTCGGAAATCTTCTTTTCGCCATTATACCACGTGTTCTTTTTGAAAATCTGTTGCAAAATAACCAATTGCAGAATCATACATTAGTCTTTTGGCCGTCCGATAGACAAATCATCGATATTTTGTCCGCTCTCCGTACAAATGAATCGAATAATGGAGAACTATTACTACCATTTTTCTCTGCGGACTTTCTGCTCTAAAGACTTTCTTCTATCTGCTTCTGCCAATGCCCTCGATTTTCTCCTTCTCAACGGTCTTCTCTGCAAATCTCCTGACACTTCTGCGGGCTTCGATGACGGCCATGAGATCCATTATTTTCCCCTTGATGAATGGTGAAGATTCGTCCTTAGATAACAGTCTTCCAATGCGTCAATTTTCGGATTTTCTGACTTGCTGGGTGTTTCTGGATAAGGATTAAGTAGTGGCTCCCGAATACTCGGAAATCAAAAATGTCATAGAACCAGGAGGCGTTGGTTGCCGGCTAAGCAAAGATACGGAAGATATGAAGACGAGCTGCCCGAGGGAGAGATCCCTGAGTATATCAGAGTGAGGCTTCCGAACAGGAGGGAGGGAGAGCTCTTCGGCGTCGCAGACCAGCTTCTTGGTGCGTCTAGAATCAGGATCATGTGTGCTGATGGGAAATCGCGCATGGGGAGAATCCCGGGCAAGATAAAAAAGAGGATGTGGATCCGCGAGGGAGACCTTCTCATATTGAAGCCTTGGGATTTCCAGGACGACAAAGCGGACATACTCTACAGGTACACGAAAACCCAATCGAGCTATCTGAGCAGGAAGAAGATGCTGCCGCAGGCGATAGACATCTTCTGAATGCCGTTTTGACCCCCCAAATAATATCAACCGCTCGAGGCATGATGCAAGGGCGGCATCGCGTCATAATATACGAGGGACGATGGAGAGAGGAGCAATGGCGAAAGAGATTGACCTCCGGAAATTCGAAAGAGAAATCGAAAGCTGGGGGATTCGAATAAAGGATGACGACGATCGGAAGACATACGATCAGGTCTTCGACAAGAAGACGCTTCTGACAATCTATAAGCTCTTCTCCGACGGCGTCTTCGACGTATTCGACTTCCCAATTGCCACTGGAAAGGAAGGAAACGTATTCAGAGGCGTGACAAGCTCGGGGCATTTCGTCGCGATCAAGATTTATAGAATCTCCAATGCGACCTTCAAAGATTTGTCGAAATACATACTCGGTGATCCGCGGTTCAAGGGAGAGTCAAAGCGCTTTCCGAACGTGATTTATTCATGGGCGAGGAAGGAGTACAAGAACCTTTATAGATTCATCGAAGCAGGAGTGCGAGTACCGAACCCGATCGCTCTCAATAAGAACGTACTGGTCATGGAATATATAGGCGACGAAGTCTCCCCTGCAAGGAGCCTTCGGGAAGTCGTGCCAGAGGATCCGGACGGTTTGGCAAGATATCTTCTCGACTCCGTCCACAGAGCATATTGCAAAGGTGGCATTGTGCACGGAGACTTGAGCGAATACAATGTCCTCATGTCCTCCAAGGGTCCTGTGATAATAGATTTGGCCCAGGCCGTCCTAAGGGAACATTGGATGGCCGAGGAGCTCCTCGTAAGAGACATCTCGAACATCGCCAGATTTTTCAAGAAGTTCGGCGTCAGAATCGATATAAAGGACGAATTGGAAAAAGTAAGAGAGGGCGGAAGGAGTGATGCATCTTCGGATTCCTAAGGAAAGAGTCGGCGCACTCATTGGCAAGGAGGGTGCAACTAAGAAGCGGATCGAGGAGCTGACTGGAATCAAGCTGCTGATCGATTCCGCGGAAGGGGATGTCGAAATCGATCACTCAGAGGCGAAGGATCCTGCCATGGCGATAACGGTCGAGAGCATCATTAAGGCGGTCGGCAGAGGTTTTTCTCCGGAGAAAGCTGTTCTGCTGATAGAGGACGACGCAGTCCTGGAGATCATGGATTTGAGAGATTATGTCGGGAAAAAACCTAATCATATCTCCAGGGTGAAGTCAAGGGTCATCGGTTCAAAGGGGAAGACAAGGCGGATAATCGAGGAGCTTACAGGCACCCATGTATCCGTGTTTGGGAATACTGTATCGATAATCGGAGGCACGGTTCAGGTCTCGGTCGCCCGAAGGGCGCTGGACATGCTGATCTCGGGAAGCGAGCATTCGACAGTCTATCATTTCCTCGAGGGCAACAGGGACATAATACGAGCCGTACAGATGGGTTTCGATTGAATTTGTTTAATATATTGTGGATGTCAATCTGGTGATGCTATGGAAGACTATTGGTTGGACGAGCTTGACGAGGATTTCAAGAGCCTTCCCGCGCTCAAGATACAGGCCGATGCGAAGGCGCGAGAGCATGTGATGAGACTGCTCTCTATACTTTTCCTGAAGATATGGATGCGTTTCGCCATTGACCTCGGTTTGAAAATGAAGATGACACCTTCCTCGGAAGATATCGCGCTGTACGAGGGCAAGAATAAATGGAATATCAGCAAGGACTTCAATTTCGAGGCTTTGTCGGAGATATCTCTGTCCGATAACAGGAAGCGGGCACATGCACTGCGTGCGGAGACCTTCACGGTCCAGGGGAGAGAGCATGTCCGAATAGTCTTCTCTCTCGAGGAGGAGCGAGTGAAGAATCAGCCTGTGATGGTCAGCTATTCGGTCTATTCCTCCCTCGCTAAGGATTTCTCGGTGGAGGATGCCCTCAAGAACCTCAAGCCAGGGCTCGGAAAATGGTATTTGGCGCATGTCAACGACGAGCTGAGCATTCTCTGGAACTACTGCAAAGACAAGTACGAGTTCGTGGGCGTGTAGCCTAATCGTGCGGTGACGATAATGAGTTCCCCGACAGATATTTTCTCAGCAGAGGATGAGCGGGTCCGTAGCACAATCAACAGGCTGAAGACCAAGGATTTATGCGATCACTGTCTCGGCAGGCTCGTAGGGAAAATCGGACATGGCTATACCAATGACGAGAGGGGGAGGATAATCCGGCAGAGCATGAATATCGGCTCATGGAGCGATGAGAAGAAATGTTCGCTATGCGACAATCTCTTCCTCAGGGTCGACGAGCTCGCACGAGCGGTGGCCAGCAAGCTCTCGCAACTGGAATTTGAAACATTCTCTGTCGGGTCAAGATATGATCCCGCAACCCTCGATAAGGAGGAGAGCATCTGGTCCGAATGCGGCTCAGAGCATGCAGAGCCAATCAAGGTGGAGATGAATCGCGAGGTCGGAAAAGTCGTCGAGAAGATTACAGACAAGGAGGTCGACACAAAGAACCCTGATGTTGTCGCAATCGTCGATGTGAACTTCCTCGATGTCGAGCTAGAGATTTCTTCGCTGTTCATTTATGGCCGGTATCTGAAACATGATCGCACAATCCCGCAGACAAGATGGCCTTGCAGGAAATGCCAGGGAAAGGGATGCGAGAAGTGCAATTTCACCGGAAAGATATATCAGGAGAGCGTCGAGGAGCTAGTTAGGCCAGAATTCATGGCGGCGGCCGGATCTGTAGAGACCGCCCTTCACGGCATGGGCAGGGAGGATATCGATGCGAGGATGCTCGGAAACGGCAGACCATTCATACTCGAGCTCAAGAGACCCGTAAGAAGAATGCTCGATTTGGCAAGCCTTGCCGAACGCACAAATACTGCAACGAAAGGACGAGTCTCCATAGGGCAGTTGAGATATTCCAGCAAGTCAGAGGTTCAAGCTATCAAACAGGCAGAAGCGGAGAAATCCTATCGGGTGATTATCAAATTCTCCGAGCCTGTGGACAGCAAAAAGCTTTTAAGGGCGGTCAGTTCATTGAGGCAGAGCCCAATCGAGCAGCGGACTCCCCAGAGAGTTTCTCACCGAAGGGCGGATAAGGTCCGCAACCGTGAGATAAAGGAAATAGAATTGGAGAGTCTGGATGATACACAGGCGACAATCCGGCTTAGGGCAGCCTCGGGAACGTACATCAAGGAACTGATGCACGGAGACGAGGGCAGGACCAGTCCGAGTCTTGCCGAGGCGCTCGGCACAAGGGTCGATGTGGTTCAGCTCGATGTGATAGGTATTCATGACGAGTAGAGTTGATCGAGATGGTTAAGTCATCCAAGGGAATCCGGCGAAGGACCAGGGGCATAATGTCTAAGCCCCCAAGGGAGAGAGGATACTCCACACTGACGCGCGCATTTACAAAATATGAGGTGGGCGAGAAAGCCTGCATCGTGATAGATCCCAGCATTCACAAGGGGCAACCGCATGTGAGGTTTCATGGCCAGACAGGTGAGATTATCGGCAAGAGAGGCGCTGCATACGTGCTTTCTGTAAATGAGAAGGGGAAAATGAAGACCGCCATCGTGCGGCCCGAGCATCTGAAGAAGGCGAAGAAATAGGTGCCGAGCATTCAAGGTGCGTTGTTCTTATGGTTACAAAAGAAGGAAACATGACTGTCGCAGAGGTCAAGACGATACTTGAGGATGAGGCGACTCAGAG
>JAOUEZ010000055.1 GCA_029858465.1 Thermoplasmata archaeon
TGAGCTTCATCAGTTCGTAAACTCAGGCGACTCCGTTATGAGGATGATATGTGTCATCCCGAAGCCAAAGAATGATTAGATTCATCGAAAGATTAATTTTAGTTGATTTGTTACAGATAAAGAGAGGAGTGAGAGCTTGACAAATATGCTGATTTGCTATTATTCCAGGTCTGGCAATACGAAAGCCATGGCGATGAAGATCGCCGAGGGGGCAGGAAGTAAAAAGATCACAGTAGATGTCAAGAAGGTCTCGGAGACAAAGGCCGCTGACCTGCTCGGATATGATTGCATCATATTCGGATCACCCACATATTACGGGACCTACGCCGCAGAGCTGAAAAGTCTGATAGATAAGAGCGTGAAATATCACGGTGATTTGCGCGGAAAAGTCGGCGGTGCGTTCGCCTCCTGTGGCGTGCTCGGCGGAGGATGCGAGACGACTGTCGCCCAGCTGCTTGAAGCGTTGCTCATCCACGGGATGATAATAATCGGCGATACCGAGGGAGCGCATTACGGACCGGTCTCCATAGAAAAGCCCGATAAAGAGGTCGAAAAGACCTGCATAGAATATGGGAAAAGATTAGCGGAATTGACCATAAAATTGCACTGAGAATCGATTGATTACTGTAATATTCTACGGTCTTTCGTCATGTTGGTATAATAATCATTACGAGAATAATACAGAAAATTGCCAGAAGATTCGGCAATATTTTTTTCCTGTCAGATTTTTCCAAAAGGCCGGCTGTGATCCCGTCGATGGAGGATCTTGAGATATTTTGTTGACGCCATTTGATCAGGAGCCAGATTATGATGATCTCCATTGCCAAAAATATCAAGATCAAGAAAATCGGGAATAGCCAAGATATTATTGACAAATACGATACGAGATGCCAAGAAAGAACATTTACGACCGCGATAACAGATGCGGCGAGAAGGCTGAACATTGTTGAGCGAAGAATCATTTGAGAAATCAACAAGACGGAAACGAAGACGATGAAAATTGCAATTCCGAAAATGGTCATTTCCTGATAGCCATAAATGTTAAGATTTCCGAAGGCGACCATGAAAAAATCGACCAATGCTCCGACACAGGAAATATAGAAGGCTGCTGATAAAATTAAGAAGATAAAGACCAGTGTAGAGAATGGCATCCGAGAGATTATGGATTTATTATTTGCAGAATTGACTCTCAGAAAGAAATAGAGAGATACGGATAGGAGAAAGAGGTTGATGGGGTAATTCACAACTAGATAAGAGAAAAGAGACTCGAAAAGAGAGGGGAGAATTACCGGGTCTGCGGAGGCGTTGTCTGAGCCTATCAATAACCCCATCAGCAGGGTGATGGGTGTCGCGACGAATATCGAAATAAATGAGTGCCTCACCGAAATCCTCCGATTTTCAGATTAAGCTGCAAATACTTGCCTTTTGCTATTGATTTGTCATTAGGGGATTCATAGTGACGGATATTGAATCATTACTCCCGAAAGGTTTAAAATTACATAATATTTACAGAGAGCCGGGCGAATGAGCTTTACTGGCTTAAGCCAAGAGTTATTAAACTCCAACCCGGAGGTCCCTCGATGAAAGGTGTCGCGGAAGATATTCTAGCAGGTCTTGACAAGGTTCCCGAAGGCGCTGGTTCTCCATATAACCCGGAGGACGATGAGCTCCAGAAAATACTTCAGGGGCTCAGAACGAACATTAAAATAATAGGCTGCGGAGGTGGCGGATGCAACACTATCAACCGCCTTTCGGAGACAGGCGTGATTGGGGCGGACCTTATCGCCACAAATACCGACGCTCAGCACCTTCTGATAATCAAGGCCAACAGGAAGATACTTCTCGGGAGAAGGGTCACCAGAGGGCTTGGAGCAGGAGCGATACCTCAGATAGGGGAGGAGGCTGCCAGAGAGGCGGAAGATGAGCTGAAGCAGGCGTTAGAGGGGGCCGATATCGCATTCATTACATGCGGCCTGGGCGGAGGTACAGGAACTGGAGCCGCGCCGTTCATTGCGCAACTGGCCAAGGAGGCGGGGGTTCTGACCGTCGCGATATGCACTTACCCATTCAAGGCGGAAGGATTGATCAGAATGGAGAACGCCGAGTGGGGGCTGGAGAGGCTCAGGAACATCGCGGACACGGTCATCGTCGTCCCGAACGACAAGCTCCTGGAGCTGGTACCGAAGTTGGCGCTCAATTCGGCATTCAAAGTCGCTGACGAGGTTCTGGTCAGGGCGATAAAGGGCATCACAGAGGTCGTCACGAAACCCGGCCTGGTTAATCTCGACTTCAACGACATCAAGACGGTCATGAAGGCTGGTGGGGTTGCGATGATAGGCCTCGGCGAATCCGACGATGATGATAGGGCGATAGAGGCGGTCACCCAGGCGATCAACTCGCCACTGATAGATGTTGACATTGCCCAGGCATCTGCCGCATTGGTGAATGTCACTGGCGGTTCGGACATGACCATCTCAGAGGCGCAGGAAGTCGCCGAGATAATCCAGGAGAAAATTAGCTCAAATGCGAGAATAATCTGGGGAGCGACGGTCGATGAGACTCTCGAAAAGACTATTAGGGTGATGGTCGTCATCACAGGAGTCAAATCGAAGCACATCCTCGGACCGAGCGAGCCGAAAAAGGAGAGGGAGCTCGGCCTGGAATTCATAAGATGATTCGCGCTCAATGAGTTGTTGATCGATATGGAAATTGTGGACAAGGCATGGAGAGTTCAGAGGAAAGTCGAGGACAGGGTAAAGCACGTTGGGAAAGGCAGATTTGGCCGTGTCCTGAAAATGGCAAGGAAGCCGACCCCGGAGGAGTACATTAAGACCAACCAGATTACCGCTCTGGGACTTTTCCTTATAGGAGGCCTGGGATTCCTCATCTACTGGCTATTCCAATATGGGGCTTCGCTTTTCGCGGGGCTGTTCGGATAGAAGGTTTGAAGTAGGAATACATGATGATGGAATATTCCCGACATCCTTTTGGGTGATCTTTTGGACACATTCAAAATCGAGCAGGAGACCCCCGCAAAATCAGAAACGGCGGACCAGAAGCAGCAGGCAAGGACTCCAGTTGAGAAAAGCACAGTGAAGCTTGAGACAGCTGGAGAACTGAGGAGAGCAATCGCCTCAGGAGACTCTGTGGAGTTCGAGGTCAGGGCCAAGGTGATGGGGGCGACCGCACAGGCAATCATCGTAAAACTTGACATGGTGAGCTCTGGGACCGACGAGGGTTCTCCAGAATGGTTCGTCAAGGTGTTCGACGCGATAGGAATACTCTGGGACAGCTCCTCGGGCGATGAGCCGGTCCTGGAATTCGAGCTTCAGCCGGAACATGAGAAGACTTTGACTATCATGATAAACTCGCCCTCGGGAGCGAGATACGGCGATCGCATAAACCTCATTGTCAATGCTAATTTGAAGAACGACCCCGGGGCTTCGGACTCGGTCGCAATTCAGGTTACCGCGAGACAGTCGATAATGGCAATCAAGACTTCCATCGGCCATGAGAAGGCGGTGGCGGATTCTCTTGCGAGCAGGGCGAAACCGAAGAATGTGGGCGTCTTCGCGATACTTTCTCCCGCAACCTTGAGAGGATATGTATTAGTGGAAGCCATGAACACGGACGCCCTGAAGGACCTCGTCAAGGGAGTGAGGAAAACGAGGGGGATCGTGCAAGGGGAGACTACACTCGACGAGATAGACCATTTCCTGACACCGAAACCGATAGTATCAGGGATAATTGAGGGCGACATAGTCGAGCTAATCTCTGGGCCTTTCAAGGGTGAAAAGGCAAGGGTGCAGCACATCGACGAGAACAAGGAAGAAATCACGGTCGAGCTTTTCGAGGCCATGGTGCCCATCCCGATCACTGTGAAAGGAGATCATGTCAGAGTCATAGAGAAGGAGCGATCTTGAAAGGAGCGATGAACCGATGCCTGAAAAAATCGAAGTACTGGTAGATGGGGGCAAGGCGACCCCTGGTCCACCTCTTGGCCCTGCGCTCGGACCGCTGGGCGTCAACGTCGTTGAAATTGTGAAATCTGTGAATGACAAGACAAAAGCGTTCGCAGGAATGAAAGTCCCGGTCAAGATACTAATAGATCCAAAGACGAAGAAGTACGAGATCGAGGTTGGAACGCCGCCGACATCAGCGCTCATCCTGAAGGAGCTGGGGCTCGAGAAAGGCAGCGGCTCGACAAAGGCGACCAAGGTCGGCAATCTGACAGCGAGCCAAATTGTCAAAATCGGAGAGATGAAGAAGGAATCCTTGCTTGGAAAGTCGAAAAGAGAGAGGTTCCTCGAGGTCGCGGGAACATGCGTGTCGATGGGGATCACCATTGATGGCAAGGATGCCCGGCTTGTAAAGGAAGAAGTCGGCTTGGGCAAGTACGACAAGACAATATCTGGCTGATGACTCAGATATTGACCGGGGCTCAGAAAGGCTTATAAACAAGACCCCGTATAAGCCAACCCTACCCTGAATGTAGGAGAGCCAGAAAGGCTCGAAAGAACTACACGGGAGGAATAGAATTGGTTGACTCGCATCTGGTTGAAGCTGTCAAGAAGGCGCTCAAGAATTCGCAAGAAAGGAAATTTTTAGAGAGCGTCGAACTAGCGATCAATCTCGGTGATATCGATCTTTCCGATCCTAAGAACAGAATCCAGGAAGACATCATACTGCCAAAGGGCAGGGGCAAGCCCGTCAAGGTCGGTCTTTTCGGAAGCAGTGAGATGGCAGTCAGAGTCAAAGGCATAGCCGATCTCATTGTAAAGCCCGAGGAGATTGAAGACATCGCGGAGAGCAAGGCGAAGGCCAAGAAGGTGCTTGCAGATTACGATTTCTTCGTCGCCGAGGCGCCTCTCATGCCGACCATCGGCAAGCGCTTCGGTGTCATTCTCGGTACAACGGGAAGGATGCCGAGGCCCGTTCCGCCAGGTTCAGACCCCAGCGGCATCATCAACAATCTTAAAAACAGTGTTCGGGTGAGGACGAAGGACAAGAAAACCTTCCATGTACCGATCGGGACAAAGAACATGTCGCCGGAGGACCTCGCGGAGAACTTGGACGCTGTTCTGAAGCGCGTCATTTCCAAGCTTGAGCGGGGCAAGATGAACGTCAAATCGGTGTACATCAAATCGACGATGGGACCTTCGGTGAGGGTGATCTAAATGGAGGAACATGAGCCCGCCAAATGGAAAACCGAGCTCGTCGACGACATGATAAAGAGCATGGATAAGAGCCCAGTGATCGGGCTTGTCAGCGTGAGCGGTGTCCCAGGGCCGCAGCTGCAAAAGATGAGGGCGAAGCTCAGAGCGCATATAACGATGCGCGTCATGAAGAATACCCTCTTAGAGATAGCATTAAAGAAAAGTGCGGATAAGAAGAAGGGACTCGATCAGATGGTCCCTTCGATAGAAGGCCAGATGGCTATTCTACTGTCGGACTACAATCCTTTCAAGCTCTATAGATTACTGAGCGATACGAAGACCAAGATGCCCGCAAAAGGCGGGGAGATCGCCCCGACGGACATCGAGATAAAAGCGGGAGACACACCGTTTAAACCAGGACCAATAGTAGGAGACCTGCAGAAGGCTGGAATCCCCGCGGCGATAGAGCAGGGCAAGGTCATCATCAAGAAGGACAAACTGCTCGTTAAACAGGGAGCCGTGATCTCAAAAGAGATCGCACACGCCCTGACGAAGCTCGAGATATATCCTCTCACAGTCGGACTTGATCTTAAGGCCGCCTATGAGGACGGAATAGTATTCCAGAGCTCCACTTTGGCGATTGATCCTTTGGAATATGTCGGGATGCTTCAAAATGGTGCAAGGAGCGCCTTGAACCTATCAGTATTCGCATCTATCACGAACGAAATCTCAATCAGACCGCTTCTGGCAAAGGCGCATATGAACGCTCTCAGCCTTGCCATCAACTCAGAATACCCGACAACGGAATCCATAAAGCTCCTCATATCAAAGGCAAATGCCCAATCGCTCGCATTGGCTACGAGGCTCCCTGCGGAAGCCCTCGATGATGATGCGAAGGCTCGTCTCACCCAGACGCCGCCATCCGGCGGTGCAGAGGGCGGGGGAGGAGCCGAGAAGCAGGAGGAGAAGAAGGAAGAGAAGAAAGAGGAAAAGAAAGTGACCGAGGAGGAGGCCGCCGCAGGGCTATCAGCGCTCTTCGGATGAATATCAAGATCAAGAAAAAAGGAGGCATGACAGATGGAGTATGTGTATAGTGCTTTGATTCTCCATGCAGCTGGCAAGGAGATAAACGAGGCGAGCGTGACCGAGATACTCAAGGCAGCCGGCGTCAAGCCGGATGCAACCAGAGTGAAGGCTTTGACTGCAGCTCTTGATGGAGTGAACATCGAAGAAGCGATTGCGACAGCTGTCGCGATGCCGGGCCCCGCAGCAGCCGCTCCAGCCGGAAAGGCAGAGGAGAAGAAGGAAGAGAAGAAAGAGGAAAAGAAAGAGGAGAAGAAGGTTACAGAGGAAGAGGCCGCCGCAGGGCTCAGCGCCCTATTCGGTTGATGCGGATTCCTCCAACCGATATCTTTTCTTTTTTCAGCCTTGACCAGGCGAAACAGTGGTCGTTCTGCTAGATCGAAATCAAAGACTGGCAGACAAATCCTCATTTCTTCGGCTCATATATTCTGCAAACCGGAAAGAAACTTTATTCGTATGAACTATATCAGCCTCGTTCAAACTGGTAGACAAAATGTTCGAATCATACGGCCGCAGCGTATTCAAGAACAGACTGGCGCTCTCCTTCGATTATGTGCCGCCCAAACTGGTGCACAGGGAACAGCAGCTCAAGCGCCTCAGCACGCTCTTTAGACCTGTAGTGGAATCGAACTGCTCACAGACTGCTTTCCTTTACGGCTTGGTAGGAACCGGAAAGACCGTCACCGCAAAGCGTTTCTGCCTTGACCTGAGAGAGTACGCGCAGAAGATGAACAAGGCGATTGATTTTGTTGTCATTAATTGCCGGCAGCGCAACAGCGAAGCCGCGGCTATGCTCCATATAATCAACCATTTCCAGCCGAATTTTCCTGACAGAGGATTCTCCATTTCTGAGATGATTGAAATCCTGAGAAAAGATCTCGAGAAGAGGAAGCTCCACCTGATGATAGTGCTTGACGAGGCCGACGTCCTCCTGAGAAAATCGGGATCGGACATCATATACAGATTCTCAAGATTCGCAGAGGAGGGCATGGACGGGAGGCAGTTGATATCGATCATGCTGATATCCCAGAGAGATATCTTCAATCTCCTTGATCCGGCATCTCTCAGCACTTTCAAGAGATCCAATATGGTCGAATTCGGTAAATACTCGGTCGGAGAGCTCGAGGACATTACGAGACAAAGAGCGGAGATCGCTCTGCACGATGGCGCAATAGACGATGATTCCATCAGATTGATTGCGGATGCCTCAGCGGAGTTCGGCGACGCCAGGTTTGCCATAGAAATACTGGAGAAGAGTGGCATGCTGGCGGACGAGGAGCACACGGATACGATCACGCCGGAGCATATAAGAGGCGCGAAGGCGGAAGCGGTAAGCTCGATAACCGAGTCGAAGCTGGTGTCTCTCGATACACACCTGAAGCTTGTCCTGTTGGCGATAGCCAGAAGTCTCAGAAAGCAGGCATATACGACTACTGGTGAGGCAGAGAAGAGCTACAAGATAGCGTGCGAGGAGTTCGATGAGAAGCCGAGGGCTCATACGGCGTTTTGGGGATATCTGAAGGATCTGGACGACTTCGGCTTGATATCGGCCCACAAATCTGGCGAGGGGATATCCGGAAAGACCTCGATTATCACGATACCCGATATGCCAGTCAAGGTGCTCGAAGAAAAACTTGTCCAACTGATAGGAGATGAGGATATCTGATATCGTTAATGATAACGATCTCTTTTATTAATTA